>NZ_FMDK01000750.1 GCF_900091995.1 Streptomyces sp. MnatMP-M17 | reverse complement strand
CTGGCGGCGCACCAGCCGGTGGAAGAGTCCGCCGTGGTCGGCCAGCAGGTCGGCGGGCGGACCGTACTGCGCGACGCGTCCCTGCTCCAGCACGAGGACGTGGTCCGCCTCCATGACGGTCGACAGCCGGTGCGCGATCACGACGCGGGTCGCGTCGAGACGGCGGGTGCTCTCCGTCACGACGCGCTGAGCCTCGTTGTCGAGGGCGCTGGTCGCCTCGTCGAGGAAAAGCATCCGGGGCCTGCGCACCAGGGCGTGAGCGATCATCAGCCGCTGCCGCTGGCCGCCGGACAGGCCGCCCGAGTCGTTGAGGACGGTGTGCATGCCCATCGGCATCGCCGCGATGTCCTCCGCGATCCCGGCCAGTCCGGCCGCGGCCCAGGCGTCGTCGATGGTCAGGTGGCGGCCCCCGGTGATGGTCTGCAGGATCGTTCCGTTGAGCGGAGCGGCCTGCTGCAGCACCACGGCGCACTGTCTGCGGACGGCAGCCGCGTCCAGCGAGGACAGGTCCTGTCCGTCGTAGCCCACCGTGCCGGCGTCGGGCCGTTCGAAGCCGAGCAGCAGGCGCAGCAGCGTCGACTTGCCGGAGCCGCTGGGGCCGACCACCGCGAGGAGTTCGCCCGGGCGGACCCGGAAGGAGACCTCACGCAGCACGGGGGCGTCCTTGGTGTAGCCGAAGGACAGCCCGTCGACCTCGATCGCGCCGGAGAGCCGGCCGGGGTGCCGGGTGTTCTCCCGCGCTTCGGTCGCCTCCGTCAGCAGGGGCCGCATCCGGGTGAGCATAGGCACCGCCGCGACCATGGCGGACAGCGCGTTGCCCACCTGCACGACCGAGGCGAGCGTCAGGCCGAGCGCGGCGTTGAAGGACAGGAAGTCCCCCTGGCCGAACCGGTCGCCGAGCGGCCCTGAGGTGACCAGGAACGCCAGGAACGTGCCCACGGGGAGGAACATCTGGGTGAGGACGGCGACGGCGTTCTGGTGGCGCCCGACGCGTCTGAGGTACTCCTGCCGACGCGCGAAGCGCTGCGCCCACTCGGCGTAGACGCGTTCCCCCGCCCCGGCGACCTTGATCTTGGACAGACCGCGCAGCACCTGCACAACCTGTCCAGCGAGCGCGTCCCCGATCCGCAGTGCCGCGCGCTGCCAGTGTGCCTGCCGGGCCCCGACGGCCACCAGGACCCCGGCCACCGCCGAGGTCAGGGCGAGGGCCGACAGCGCCAGCGGGACGCTGATGAACAGCATCACCGTGAGGTTCACTGCCACGACGACGCAGCCGTGCAGTGCGAGCGACGTCAGGCCGCTCAGGGCCTCGCGTGCGTTCTCCACCCCCAGCGCGGCCTGGGCCAGCTGCCCGGCGGAGTACCGCTGGAAGAACCCGGCCGGCAGCCGCAGCAGCCGGTCCCACACCGCCGCCTGCGCGACGGCCTCGAACCGCCCCTCGACCCTCAGCAGTGCCGCGTTCTCCACGGCCGCGAACGCGGTGGAGGCCACCACGACGGCCACGAGCGCCCCGCAGACCCCGATGACCCGCCCGTCCTGTCCGTGGGGGACGTAGGAGGCGAGAATCGTGCCCGTGCTGAGGGGGACGAGGGTCGCGAGGACGGCCGCGACAAGGCCCGCGCCCAGCATCCGGCACACGTCCATCGCCGATCCGCGCAGTCCGTGCCGCAGCAGCGTCCGCAGGCGCACGGGCCGGTCGGGCAGCGGCGGGTAGAACATCACCGCACGCGCGGCCAGCCCCGCCCCCGTCCGCGGGGTGACCCGCGTCCCGCGCCCGCCGGTCGGGCCGAACATGTGGTAGCCGCCGCGCCGCCACACCAGCGCCACCACCTGCCCGCTGTCCTCGGCCCAGCCGACGAGCGGTCCCAGGTCGGTACGCCACCAGGTGCCGGCCAGACCCACCACGCGGGTGCGGAAGCCCGAGCGCCGCGCAAGCCGTTCGACGGCCGTGACCCAGGGACGCCCGGCCGCGTCCGGGCCGGCGCCCGCCGCGAACCGGCTGTCCGGGGGAAGGTCCCCGCCCTCGTGCGGGGCGTCGTCGTCGTGCCCGGCCTCGGGACCGTCACCCGAACCGGGCGGGGAGCCCTTCAGGGAGAACCCGGCCGCCCGTGCGGCGACCCGGCACACGGCGGTGACCGGATCGTCGGGGCCCGAGGCCTCCCTCGGCCCCGTGCCGCCGGGCCGCAGGACGGCGCGCAGGG
>NZ_FMDK01000684.1 GCF_900091995.1 Streptomyces sp. MnatMP-M17 | reverse complement strand
CATCTCGGCGCGGTCATCGGCGGCGCCGCCTGGCCGCTGGGCACGGTCAGAAGCGATCCGACGGACGACAGAAGGCTGCTGGTCAGCCTGAAGGAACCGGTTGTCGGCAGAGGCGGCACCGCCGATCTGCGCTACGACGGAACGGGCGGTCTCACGGCGCGGCAGGGCAAGGCCGTCGCGGCCTTCTGGAGCAGCGGACCCAACACCTCCGGGTACCAGCTCACCACTCCCTGGGCCAAGGACGTGGGACCGGACAACGCCCATCCCGAGTACCCACGGCCGCAGTTGACCCGTGACGCCTGGCAGAACCTCAATGGACAGTGGCAGTTCGCCGCCGCCGAGGAGGGCGAGCGCCCGCCCGTCGGCAGAACACTCCCCGAGAAGATCCTCGTCCCGTATCCGGTCGAGTCGCAGCTCTCCGGTGTCGAACGGCACGAGGACCGGATGTGGTACCGCCGTACCTTCACGGTCCCTTCGAACTGGCAGATCGGCGCGGGCAAGCGGCTGAAACTCAACTTCGACGCCGTCGACTGGAAGGCCGAGGTCTATGTCAACGGCACCAAGGTCACCGAGCACAAAGGCGGTTACGACCGGTTCAGCGCCGATGTCACCGACGCGCTCCGGCCCGGCCGCACCCAGGAGCTGATCGTCGGTGTGTACGACCCGACCGACGCCAGAGACGGCGAGAATCCGCCGATCGGCAAGCAGCGCCTGGACCCGAGCGGTATCTGGTACACCGCGTCCTCCGGAATCTGGCAGACCGTGTGGATGGAGCCGGTCGCGCCCGACCACGCCGACTCCCTGAAGCTCACGCCCGATGTGCCCGGCGAACGGCTCACCGTCGAGGTGCGCGGGATACGTGACGGTGTGCCGGTCACGGCCACCGCGTACGAGGGCAGGCGCAAGGTGGGCACGGTCACCGGCCGTACCGGAGCACCGCTGAGCGTGCCCGTACGTGATCCACGGCTCTGGTCGCCCGACGATCCGTATCTCTACCGGCTGGAGGTGACGGCCGGGAAGGACAAGACCGGCAGCTACTTCGGTATGCGCTCGATCGGCGTCCAGACGGTCGCCGGAGCGCCGCGTACGGTCCTCAACGGCAAGCCGGTCTTTCTGATGGCCACGCTCGACCAGGGCTTCTGGCCGGACGGGCTGCACACCGCGCCCACCGACGAGGCCCTCGCGTACGACCTGAGGACGCACAAGCGGCTCGGCTTCAACTCCGTGCGCAAACACATCAAGGTGGAACCGGACCGCTGGTTCTACTGGGCCGACCGGCTCGGACTGCTGGTCTGGCAGGACATGCCGGCGATGAACACGATCAATCCGGACGCGGCCTCCCGCGCCCAGTACGAACACGAGATGAAGGAGATGATCGACCAGCACGCGAGCAGCCCGTCGGTGGTCATGTGGGTCACCTTCAACGAGGGCTGGGGCCAGTACGACCAGGCGCGCGTCGCCGACCAGGCCAAGGCCTGGGACCCGAGCCGGCTGATCAACAACATGAGCGGCGTCAACTGCTGCGGCGCGGTCGACGGCGGCAACGGCGACATCGCCGACGCCCATGGGTATCCGAGCCCGCAACTGCCCGCGCCCGACGGCAGACGGGCACTGGTCAGCGGCGAGTACGGCGGACTCGGACTCGCGGTGCCCGGCCATGCCTGGCCGGTGCAGCACACCTATGTCGGTGTCGACCAGACCGTGTACACCGACGAGTATCTGGCCCAGCTCGACAACGTACGGAAGCTGGCCTGCCGAGGCGGCAATGGCGCGGTCTATACGCAGATCTCCGATGTGGAGGGCGAGTTGAACGGACTGCTCACCTATGACCGCAAGGTGCTGAAACCCGACGCCGAGCGGCTCAGGGCGGCCCATGACGCACTGATACGCGATGCCTCGGACCCGGCGTCGATGGAGTGTGCCACCTCCTGATCCGGCCGATCCGGCCGGCTGCCCCGGTCCGCCCGCGCGTCGGACGGACCGGGGTCACGGCCCCGTCGTCGGCGGTCGCCACACGCGGTCTCCTATGCCTCCACCCGCTTCAGGTAGGTGGCGTGTTCCGCTTCCAGGTCCACCACCGTGAACTCATGGAATTCCATGATCAGCTGAGCCGCCAGCACCCATCCGAGCTGCCAGCTCTCGAACGGCACCCCGTCCGCGTCGTACGCCACCGGAAAAGCCCCGCCCGGCCGGTACAACGCCCCGTGCACCCCCGTCGGTACGAACGTCCGCACCCGCAGCGCCACATACCGCTCGCGCAAGTGCGGACACACCTTCACCGACGTCACCGCGCACGGCACACACACCGGCGGATGCGTCGTGACATAGCCCGGCTCCCACAACTCCGGACCGTCCACGTCCTCCCCCACCAGCCACAACGTCCCCTCACCGGTACGGTCCGACGGCCCACCGCAGATCTGGCACAACAGCTTCCGCATCGCCCGCCGCTGCCGCAGAAAATGCACCCGCCCGAACTCCGGCCGTCCCTTGCCCGGACTCCACCCCACTCGCTTCCACAACACACCCAGGTCGTCACGCTCATACGGCCCCTCATCGGCATACGCGATCCCCGGCCCCTTCACGATCACCACACCCGGAGGCCGGTGCTCAGAGGACCAGAAAGCGATGTACGGTACGATGTCCGGCCGCGGAAACGCGCCCAGCGGCGATCGTTCAGCCTCTGCTGCCGACAGGTCAGTCACGCCCTGACCCCCCGTCCCGCGATGACGCCGCGCCCTGCACCGACAAGCACGCCCAGACCACCTTCCCCGGCCCGGCCCGGTCGGCCACTCCCCACTCGTCCGCCAGTGCGTCCACGAGCAGCAGTCCGCGCCCGTCGCACGACTCCGGGTCCGGCGTGCGCGGCTGGGGGCAGACGGGCGACGCGTCGTGCACCTCGACCCGCAAACCCCCCGGCCTGCGGAAGTAGCGAGTCTCGATGGTCTGTTCCGGCGTCACCCTGGCGTGCAGCCGCGCGTTGCTGAGCAGTTCGGACAGGATCAGGACCGCCGAATCCTCCAGCACGGACAGCCCCCAATCGGCCAGCGCCTTGCGCAGCTCCAGCCGTGCGGACGCGACGCATCGCGGGTCCCGACTCCATCGCAGCACAATGGTGCTGTTCGTTGGGTTCTGCCGACAGTTCTCGTACATGTCACGCGCCCTCCATCTGCGACGAATCCCTCTTTCGTGCGACTGACCGACCGGAGAAGGGCTTGAAGCTGAGCGCACGCGGGGCACATATGCGGATCCACGGAGCCGACTCGTCGTGTGGCCAAGTCCATTGTTCCCTTCTCGCTCCAGGCAACTGGATGACTACGCACAGCGCTACGCTGGTTACAGCGTCAGGACTTAAGAGCTTCAAGGGCTATCCGCACGGGGAGTTGGCGAGTGAAGGCACCGGAGCCGAATACGGCGCTTGAGCGGCTGTATCGCGAGAGCGGGTGGACCCTGCGCCAACTCGCCCAAGAGGTCAACCGCATCGGGACCGAGCGAGGAACGCCGCTCAAGTACCGAGAGCCGTCAGTCCATCAGTGGCTGCGGGGACACATGCCCAGGGAAGGCGTACGGCCACTCGTCCTTGAGGCGTTCACCCGAAGGCTGCTCCGTCCCATCACACATGCCGAGGCAGGATTTCCCACGCCCCTAAAGGAGCCGAACGCCCATCCGGGTACGGTGGAGGGGCTGATCGATCTGGGAGAGCAGGACATGGCCCCATCTCGCCGTAGCGTTGTCGGAGCAACTCTCTTCTCTGTCGCCCTTACCGTCCCCAACTGGCCGGACGTCGTCGGTCGGATGGAGGCCGTCCAGACCGGAAGGACGCGACGTATAGGGATGGCCGAAGTCGACATGATCATCGCCATGACGGAGCGCGTGTCCGAACTGGACGATCAATTCGGAGGCCGGCACGCCCGGCCGATGGCGGCGGCGTTCCTCGTGAACACGGTCGCCCCCTACCTCAAGGCAGATGCTCCGGAGGAGGTCCGCAGAGCGATGATGTCGGCGGCCTCCGATCTGTGTTACCTCACCGGATACATGGCTGTTGACGAGGGCATTCATGGACTGGCCCAGCGGTATTATCTGAAGGCGCTGGAACTGGCCGGAGCATCGGAGGACCATCTCACCTACTGCACCACACTGCGGGGAATGAGTGTCCAGGCCGTTGACCTGGGTCATGGACAGGCCGCAATGCGGCTTGCCGACGCCGCTGCCGCGGCTTCCCCGCAGGCGGGGCCACGGATGCGCGCGTTCCTCGCCGGGCAGCAAGCGCACGCGTCGGCGCAGATCGGAGAGCGTTCGAACGCCCTGCGGTATCTGCGGGAAGCCGAAGTCGCCATGGATAAAGCCGAGTCCCAGCGGAGAGTTTTCGGTTCCTACGATCCGGCGGCCTTGAACTACCACACCAGTCAGGTCCGGTATGAGCTGGGTGATGTGGGAGGAGCGGTGGAAGCGCTGCAGCAGTCCGATAAATTGCGCCACAGCATCTATCGGCGCACCCGTGTGCACCGGCGCGCACTTATCGCCGAGCGCCAGTTCGCGATCGGACATCTGGAAGCGGCCTGCGCCACCTGGCACAGCGCGTTGGACGACTATCCGCTCGTCCAATCAGGAAGAGCGGATCAGCGAATGCGCAACCTACTGCGACTGGTGAGGCCGCATCTCAAGAATCATCTGGCACGCGACCTCTACGAGCGCGCACGCCTGGTCGTCCCCAGAACGCTGAGCGTCTGACCGGCAGACGCGAGCCCCCACACCGACAGCCCCGAGCTTCGCGCCTGCTCCGGGCCCCGCCCCAACCGCCCGGCGTCCCCTCCTCGTCACCGATGGCCCCCTCTATTTCCCCTGCATGAGAGCCCGGGAATAGTGGTCAGGTGATCCGCCTTGGACCAACTGCTGTCCCGGGCGACAGCCGGTGCCATCGGTTCAGAACGAGGAGTCCCCATGCCCCAGGCCATCTCCAAGGCGTATGTCTTCACCGAGCACGGCGGTCCGGAGGTGGAGACCTTCGCCGATCTGCCGGTGCCCAGCCCCGGTCCCGGACAGCTTCTGGTAGCCGTGCGCGCGGCGGGCGTCAACCCCGTGGACTGGAAGCTGCGCAACGGCTACCGCCGGCCCGGCTCCGCGCCCGCCGAGCCGCCCGC
>NZ_FMDK01000610.1 GCF_900091995.1 Streptomyces sp. MnatMP-M17 | reverse complement strand
GCACCGCGCCCGGACCGGCGCCCGCGCCCAGCGAACCCACCGCGCGGGCGCCGGCCGACGGTCGGAGGACGGGCTTCTGCCGCATTGTTCTGATCGCGCGTGCGCAGATCGTGTGGACGCGCTCCACCGGAAGGCCGATCAGAGCCGCTGTCTGCTCCTCGGCCACGCCCTCGTACAGCCGCAGGACCAGTACGACGCGCTCCTGCGGACCGAGCCGCGCCAGTACGCCCGCCGTGGGACGGCGCCGGTGCGGATGCCAGGCGGTACGGGCGAAGCGGAGGGCGAGATCCTGGCGGGTGCGGTCGTACGGATCCTCGCCGCGCAGCCGGTCCCAGTCCGCGTACGTACGGGCCAGTGCGGCGATCAGCAGACGCTGTGCGCGCGGCGCCGCGTCCAGGGGCTCGCCCGTGAGCAGCGCCGCCACATGCAGCAGCCGGCCGCCCGCACCCGCGGCGAACGCCTGGAACTCACGGGCGCGGCGGCGATCCATGGCAGTCCACCGCTCTCGCACGTCTCAATTGACGCGAGTTAGCAGACCACGGTCAAGAGTGCCTTTCGAGCACAGATGAACACAGGCGAGCACAGACCGACTGCCAGCAGACCGACTGCCAGCAGACCGACTACGAGCAGGCCGACTACGAGCAGACCGGCTACGAGTCCCCGGCGGAGTCCCGTTCGTCCGTATCGCCCTCGCCCGGCTGCTGTCCCGCCGCCCGCGCCGACAGTGCTCCGTTGAACCTGGTCAGCAGCGTGGTGAAGGACTTCCGTTCGTCGGCCGTCCAGCCGCCCGTGACCTGTGCCATCAGTTCGCGCCGTGACGAGCGGACCTCCTCCAGCCTCGCCAGCCCGCGCGCCGAGAGCTGGAGCACGACCGCGCGGCCGTCCTCCGGGTGCGAAGTGCGTTTGACCAGGCCGGTGTCGACGAGCGGCGCCACCTGCCGGGTGACCGTGGAGGAGTCGATGCCCATGCCCGCGGCCAAGGCCTTGACGCCCATCGGGCCCTCCTGGTCGAGCCTGTTGAGCAGCAGATACGCGGCGCGGTCCATGGAGTTGCGGACCTGGCCGACACCGCCGAGCCGGGTCTGTTCGGCCCGCCGGGCGAAGACGGCCACCTGGTGCTGGAGTGCATCGAGGAGGCCGGCGTCGGCCAAGGGTTCGGAGCCCAAGGATCCGGAAGCCGAAGGCGCGGAACCCAGGGGTTCTGAGGCCATCTCCCGGGAGGCCGACGCAGCGGAAGTCATGTCCTGAATGGGGGGCATGGCTGGGGGCTCTCTTGTGCGGGGGTCGGTTGGTGGGGGACAGAGTACGCGTGGATGACGCCGCTCGTACCGGAGCTGCGTAAACCCATGGGCAGGGATTCACGGTCGGCGGCCGTCGCCGGTCATGGACCGCCGCCGGCCCGGTGAGCTGCGAGACTGACAACCATGAGCTTCGGTACGTCCCGCCCCGTGCGTCCCTTGATCCTCGATGACATCCGAGGAGCACAGAAGATGCTCTCCGGCGTCGCGAGGACGACCGCGATGGAGGGCAGCAGATATCTGACGCAGCTCGTCGGCGCTCCCGTCCATCTCAAGTGCGAGAACCTCCAGCGGACTGGTTCCTTCAAGCTGCGCGGCGCCTACGTACGGATCGCCGGCCTCTCGCCGGAGGAGCGCGCGGCGGGCGTCGTCGCCGCCAGCGCGGGCAACCACGCCCAGGGCGTTGCGCTCGCCTCGACCCTCCTCGGTGTGCGGTCGACGGTGTTCATGCCGGTCGCGGCGCCGCTGCCCAAGGTCGCGGCCACCCGCGACTACGGCGCCGAGGTCCGGCTGCACGGACAGGTCGTGGACGAGACGCTGGCCGCCGCGCAGGAGTACGCCCGCGACACCGGCGCGGTCTTCATCCATCCCTTCGACCACCCGGACGTCATCGCCGGACAGGGGACGGTCGGGCTGGAGATCCTGGAGCAGTGCCCGGAGGTACGGACGGTCGTCGTCGGGATCGGCGGCGGCGGACTGGCTGCGGGCATCGCGCTCGCCGTGAAGTCCGTACGGCCCGAGGTACGGGTGATCGGCGTACAGGCGGAGGGCGCCGCCGCGTATCCGCCCTCGCTGCGCGCGGGCCGGCCGATGGCGATCGAGACACCGCAGACGATGGCGGACGGCATCAAGGTCGGCCGGCCCGGCGACGTACCGTTCCAGATCATCCAGGAGCTGGTCGACGAGGTCCGTACGGTCTCCGAGGACGCGCTGTCCAGCGCGCTGCTGCTCTGTCTGGAACGGGCGAAGCTGGTCGTGGAGCCTGCGGGCGCCAGTCCTGTGGCCGCGCTGCTCAGCGATCCCGGGGCCTTCCGCGGGCCGGTGGTGGCGGTGCTCTCGGGCGGCAATGTGGATCCGGTGCTGATGCAGCGCATCCTGCGGCACGGTATGGCCGCGGCCGGACGCTATCTGAGTCTGCGGGTACGGGTGACGGACCGGCCGGGCGCGCTGGCGACGATGCTCACGGTGTTGTCAGTGGCGGATGCCAATGTTCTCGATGTGAGCCATGTACGGACCGATCCACGGCTCGGGCTGGCGGAGGCGGACGTGGAGGTGCATCTGGAGACGAAGGGCCCGGAGCACTGCGCGGAGGTGGAGACGGCACTGCGGACGGCGGGCTACACGGTCCTTCGATAAGGCGGGGGAGCGGGGCGGGCGCGGGCGTACGGTTTTCTTTACTTCAGCCTTACATCTGCCTCTTGTGGGTCGCGATGTATCGCGTTACCGTGCTGCGTCAGCAAGCACTGACCAAGCTGACCAAGCACTGACAGCAAAGCACCGACACCGAGCACCACAGCGATCCCACTGGAGAAACCTCATGCCAGGCGCCATCTACGCCGAAGGCCTGGTGAAGACCTTCGGCGATGTAAGGGCTCTGGACGGCGTCGATCTCGATGTTCCCGAAGGCACGGTTCTGGGGCTTCTCGGACCCAACGGCGCGGGCAAGACCACCGCCGTACGGGTACTGACCACCCTGCTCCAGCCCGACAGCGGCAAGGCCGTGGTCGCGGGCATCGACGTCCTCAAGCACCCCAACGAAGTCCGCCGCTCCATCGGCCTCTCCGGCCAGTTCGCGGCGGTGGACGAGTATCTGACCGGCCGCGAGAATCTGCGGATGGTCGGCCAGCTCTACCAGATGAGTTCCCGGGCCGCCAAGGCGCGCGCGGACGAGCTGCTGGAGCGCTTCAATCTCGCCGACGCGGCGGACCGTACGGCCAAGACGTACTCCGGCGGTATGCGCCGCCGGCTCGACCTCGCCGCCGCGCTCGTCGTCTCGCCGCCCGTGATGTTCATGGACGAGCCGACGACGGGCCTCGACCCGCGCAACCGGCAGCAGCTCTGGAGCATCATCCAGGAGCTGGTGGCCGGTGGTACGACTCTGCTGCTCACCACGCAGTATCTGGAGGAGGCCGACCATCTGGCCCATGACATCTGTGTCGTGGACCACGGCCGGGTCATCGCCCGTGGCACCGCCGACCAGCTCAAGGCCCGTACGGGCGGCGAGCGCGTCGAGGTCGTCGTACACCAGCAGGACCGGATCGACACCGCACGCACCGTGCTCGCGGCCCTCGGCAAGGGCGGCGAGGCGACGGTGACGGTCGACGAGCACACCCGCAAGCTGACGGTCCCGGTCACCGGCGGCGCGAAGCTGCTCGCCGAGGTCATCAGGGAGCTGGACACACGCGGCGTCGAGATCGACGACATCGGTCTGCGCCGTCCGACCTTGGACGATGTCTTCATCTCCCTGACCGGGCACGCGGCCGAGGCCGAGGACGCGACCAAGTCCGAGGACGCGGCCGAGCTCGCCAAGAACACGAAGGAGGCCGGGAAGTGACCGTCACCACGGAAGCCGTACCGACCGCGGCCCCTCGCCCGCGCGGCGGGATCGTACAGTCGGCCACCGACTCGCTGGTCGTCGCCCGCCGCAATCTGATCCGGATGACCAGGATTCCCGAGGTCGTTCTGTTCGGGCTGATCCAGCCGATCATGTTCGTGGTGATGTTCAGCTATGTCTTCGGCGGCTCACTCCAGGTGGGCGGCAGCGTCAACGCCGATGTCTACCGCAACTTCCTGATGGCCGGGATCTTCGCCCAGACCGTGACCTTCGCCACCGCGGGCGCGGGTGCCGGAATCGCCGACGACATGCACAAGGGCCTCATCGACCGGTTCCGCTCGCTGCCCATGGCGCGTGGCGCGGTCCTCACCGGCCGTACGCTCGCCGATCTGGTGCAGACCGCGCTCACCGTGGTGGTGCTCTCGATCGTCGCCGTGCTCGTCGGCTGGCGTATCCACGAGGGCCTGCCGAAGGCGCTCGGCGCGTTCGGGCTGCTGCTCCTGCTCGGTTACGCCTTCTCCTGGATCGGCGCGCTGATCGGGCTGTCCGTCCGTACGCCGGAGGCCGCCACCTCGGGCGGGCTGATCTGGCTCTTCCCGGTGACCTTCATCTCGAACGCCTTCGTGGACACCAGCGGGATGACGGCATGGCTGCGGCACATCGCCGACTGGAATCCGTTCAGCGCGACGGTGCAGGCCTGCCGGGTGCTGTTCGGCAACCCGGGAGTCTCGGAGTCCACCGCCTGGCCCATGGAGCATCCGGTGCTGGCCTCGCTGGCCTGGTCGGTCCTGATCATCGCGGTGTTCCGGACGCTGGCGGTACGGAAATACCGCTCGGCGACGGCGTGAGATCCGTATGTACGCCATGACGGCCTGACATCCGTACGCCATACCGGAACAGCCCCCCGATACGGAAACAGCCCCCGGCTCCCATGGGAACAGCGTCCATGGGCCGGGGGCTGTCGCGCTCAGCCCTGGTACGGCTTCGCGGCCAGGATCTTCACGGAGGCCTTCTTGCCGTTGGGCAGTTCGTACTCCGCGGTGTCGCCGACCTTCTTGCCGTTCACACCGGTGCCCAGCGGGGACTGCGGCGAGTAGGTCTCGATGTCCGAGCTGGCGTACTCGCGGGAGGCCAGCAGGAAGTCCAGCGTGTCGTCCGGATCGCCGTCGAAGGCGATCGTCACGACCATGCCGGGCTCGACCACACCGTCGTCCGCCGGCGCCTCGCCGACCTTCGCCTTCTGCAGGAGCTGGGTGAGCTGGCGCACGCGGAGCTCCTGCTTGCCCTGCTCCTCCTTGGCCGCGTGGTACCCGCCGTTCTCCCGGAGGTCGCCCTCCTCACGGGCCGCCGCGATCTTCATGGCGATCTCGGTGCGGGCGGGACCAGACAGGTACTCCAGCTCGGCCTTCAGCTGGTTGTACGCCTCCTGGGTGAGCCAGGTGACGTTTTCGCTGGTCTGGGTCACAGGTGCTCCTCGTAGGTACCGGGAATACAAAGCAACGCCCTACCCAGAAGAATGTTTCCTTCTCGGTCGGGCGAAACCACGAGCCTAACAATTTCGTGGCGCGAGGGGGAGGACGAAAGCCATCAGATTTACGTCGACGCAGGTCAGCGGCGAGACGTACGGCGGGTCCGTCTGCCGGACTACGGAGTACCTGGACGGTGCGGCCGATGCGGTGGACGCGGGCGCGGCGCAGGAACAGGTCTCAGTCCGACGTACAGCCCAGCAGCTCCGCGCTGGTCGCGGTCGCCGTCGTACGCACGGTGAAGACCTGGTCGATCCTGGTTTCGCCGGGGCCGAAGCGTACGTCCTTGCGGCCGACCTCGGCGCCGTTCTCCGCGAGGGAGCGCAGCGTACAGCTGCCGCCGGCGTCCCGGTCCTTGCGGACTTCCAGATGGACTTCCACAGAGGTGGCGGAAACCACCTTGAACTTGATGAGCTCGCCGGAGACACTGCGATCGACCACATAGTGGTAGCCGAACCAGCCGATCAGGGCGATCAGCGCGGTGCCGAGGACAGCGCCGATGATCCGCAGCCGGTGATCCGCGTGCTCGTCCGCCGAGCGGCCGTAACGGCCGGGGGGGAGCTGCTCGCGCACCACAGCCATGATCGTCCCTTTCCGCGTCGGGCGGCCGGAATTTCCGCCCCCGGGTATCCGTCACTATAGAAGCCGTCCGATGCGACGAATCACTGAGGATCGAGTCTTGACTGAGCAGCTACGGCTGATGGCCGTTCACGCCCACCCCGACGACGAGTCGAGCAAAGGCGCGGCCACGATGGCCAAGTACGTGTCCGAGGGGGTGGACGTGCTGGTCGTGACCTGCACGGGTGGCGAGCGCGGCTCCATCCTCAACCCCAAGCTCCAGGGCGACGCCTATATCGAGGAGCACATCCACGAGGTCCGTAAAAAAGAGATGGAGGAGGCGCGCCAGATCCTCGGTGTCGAGCAGGAGTGGCTGGGCTTTGTCGACTCCGGACTGCCCGAGGGCGATCCGCTGCCGCCGCTGCCCGAGGGCTGCTTCGCGCTGGAGGACGTGGACGAGGCGGCGGGCCGACTGGTGCGGCTGATCCGCTCGTTCCGGCCGCAGGTCATCACGACGTACGACGAGAACGGCGGGTATCCGCATCCGGACCACATCATGACGCACAAGATCTCGATGGTGGCGTTCGATGGGGCGACGGACAAGGAGAAGTATCCGGAGGACGAGTTCGGTCCGGTCTGGCAGCCGCAGAAGCTCTATTACAACCAGGGCTTCAACCGGCCGCGTACGGTTGCGCTGCACGAGGCGCTGCTGGCGCGCGGTCTGGAGTCGCCGTACGGGGCCTGGCTGGAGCGGTGGAAGGAGATCGAGCGCGAGGAGCGGACGCTGACCACGCATGTCCCGTGCGCGGACTTCTACGAGATCCGGGACAAGGCGCTGATCGCGCACGCCACGCAGATCGACCCGGACGGCGGCTGGTTCCGGGTGCCGATGGACATCCAGCGGGAGGTCTGGCCGACGGAGGAGTACGAGCTGGCGAAGTCCCTCGTCGATACGTCCCTCCCCGAGAGCGACCTCTTCGCGGGCATCCGCGACAATGCCTGATATGTATGCGACCCAGGCAATGACGCACATGCTGCCGCTCGCCAAGGAGCTGGACGAGAACAAGGTGACGCCCGGTGTGCTCGGGTTCATCGTGTTCGCGGTGATGGCGGGTGGTGTGTGGCTGCTGATGAAGTCGATGAACCGGCATATGAGCATGGTCAACTTCGAGGAGACCCCGAAGCCGGAGGAGACCTCGAAGCCGGAGAAGACGCCGGCCACGACCTCGACCTCGCCGAAGCCGCCGCACGCCGAGGCGGATTGACGCGTCTGCCACAGCACTGGCCGCCCCGGCCCCGGGGCGGCCGGGGCCGACGGGCGCGGCGAGGCCGCCGCATACCACAGCCGCGCCCTCCCGCGCGTCCTACGCCGGTGCCGTTTCCACCGGTACGCCCATGACCTCGCGGGCGTGGCGGGGGGGGGCCATGCCCAGGTGCCCGGGC
>NZ_FMDK01000260.1 GCF_900091995.1 Streptomyces sp. MnatMP-M17 | reverse complement strand
CGTCATCGACTGCACCGACACCGGCGCATCCCCACCGACCGCCACCGACCCGACCTGGATCTGACGGCTGACTCTCCGGTCGGCGAGCTTCGTCGGAACGGACGGCATTCCGAGAGAAATTGCAGTCATCTGCTGTGCAACCCCAAGGTGTGGATCAAGGTCCCGAGATGGGCGGGCTCCGGCCCCGAGATTACGCCACCGCACGGCACCGGAGCACATCGCCGTGAAAACTCCACCCAAAGGTAAGCGGCCGGACACGAAAGGTGTCCGGCCGCCGGAAACAGGCGCAATCAGGAGATCTTGACGGGATTGAAGACGTCGGCGACCAGCACGAGCAGGGTGAAGCAGATGAAGATCCCCGCCACGACATAGGCGAACGGCATCAGCTTCGCGACATCGAACGGGCCCGGGTCGGGCCGCTTGAAGAGACGTGCCAGCCTGCGCCGCAGGGACTCCCAGAGCGCGCCCGCGATATGCCCTCCGTCGAGAGGCAGCAGCGGCAGCATGTTGAAGAGGAAGAGGGAGAGATTGAAGCCCGCGAGCAGGAACAGCATCATCGCGATCTGGTTCTGCGCCGGGATGTCCAGCGTCATCACCTCGCCGCCGATACGGGCCGCGCCGACCACACCGACCGGTGAGTCGTCCTTGCGCGGGCCGTCCCCGAAGGCCGCGCTCCAGAGGTCCGGGATCTTGGACGGCAGGGCGACGATCGACTCGACACCGTCCCCGATCATGGTGCCCATGCGGTCCACGGACTGGGGGAAGGAGAGCGGGACGATCTCGGTGGCGGCGGCAAAACCGAGATAGCCGGCCGGGATGTACTTGCCCGGGATGATCTCTCCGTTGGAGTCCTTCTCGGCCACCAGGTTTCTGGCGAGCGTGGCGTGCAGATCCTGCCGGGCGCCGTCGCGCTCGACGGTGATGGTGGCCGGGCCGATGGTCTTACGGATGAGATTGGAGAGCGTGGTCCAGTCCTCGACCCGCTGTCCGTTGAGGGCGACGATCCTGTCGCCCTCCTTGAGACCGGCCGCCTGGGCGGGCGAGACCGCGTCGCCCTTCTCACACGTGTCCCGCTTCTCGCTCTGCGGGATCACACACTTCTGCACGCCCGCGACCTGGGTGGTCTGCGTCTGGAAGCCGAAGCTCATCGCCACACCGATGAAGATCACGGCGGCGAGCACCAGGTTCATGAACGGGCCCGCGAACATCACGATCACGCGCTTCCACGGCTTGCGCGTGTAGAACAGGCGCTTCTCGTCGCCCGGTTGCAGCTCCTCGAAGGCCGCCGAGCGCGCGTCCTCTATCATCCCGCGCCAGGGCGAGGTGGACCGCGCCTCGATCCTGCCGTCCGGGCCCGGCGGGAACATTCCGATCATGCGGATATAGCCGCCGAGCGGGATCGCCTTGATCCCGTACTCCGTGTCGCCCTTCTTCCGCGACCAGATGGTCGGCCCGAAGCCGACCATGTACTGAGGCACGCGGATACCGAAGAACTTGGCCGTCGAGAGATGGCCGAGCTCATGCCAGGCGATGGAGAAGAGCAGCCCGGCGACAAAGACCAGAATGCCGAGGACCGTCAACAGAATCGTCATGCGCGAGCCTCCGCCGGCTGTTCTTCGCCGATTGTGTCTGCCAGTTGGTCTGCCAACGCCGCCGCCTTCTCACGGGCCCTGGCACGTGCCCAGGTCTCCGCTTCGAGGACGTCGGCCACGGTGAGCGAGGTTCCCGTACGGGAGTGATCCTGCGCCGCGCCGTACACCGTGCCGTGTTCCGCGACGACCTCGGTGACCGTGTCCATGATGCCGTTGAACGGGAGCCTGCCCGCGAGGAACGCGTCGACGCACTCCTCGTTCGCGGCATTGAACACCGCCGGAGCCGTGCCGCCCAGGGCCCCCACCTGTCTGGCGAGTCCCACCGAAGGGAAGGCCTCCGTGTCGAGCGGGAAGAACTCCCAGGTCGACGCGGTGGTCCAGTCGAAGGCGGGAGCGGCGTCGGGCACCCGCCACGGCCAGCCGAGACCGATGGCGATCGGCCCGCGCATATCGGGCGGAGTCGCCTGGGCCAGAGTCGAGCCGTCGCTGAATTCCACCATCGAATGGACATACGACTGAGGGTGGACGACCACCTCAATGCGTTCGAAGGGAATGTCGTACAGAAGATGTGCCTCGATCACTTCGAGGCCCTTGTTGACGAGCGTCGCCGAGTTGACCGTGATCACCGGGCCCATGGCCCAGGTCGGATGCGCGAGAGCGTCCCGGGGAGTGACGTGGGCCAGCTCGGCGCGCGTACGGCCGCGGAAGGGCCCGCCGGAGGCCGTCACCACGAGCTTGCGCACATCGGCGCGGCTGCCGGAGGCCAGCGCCTGGAAGAGCGCGGCGTGCTCGGAGTCGACCGGGATGATCTGGCCGGGCTTGGCCACGGCCTTGACCAGCGGACCGCCGACGATCAGCGACTCCTTGTTGGCCAGCGCGAGCGTGCGGCCGGCGGTAAGGGCGGCGAGCGTGGGCGCGAGCCCGATGGAGCCGGTGATGCCGTTGAGGACGGTGTGGCAGTCGGAGGCGGCCAGCTCGGTGGCGGCGTCGGGTCCCGCGAGGATCTCGGGGAGCGGCTCGCCCTTACCGTACTGCGCCCTGAGCGCCTCCCGCAGCGCGGGCACGGTGTCCTCGCGCGCGACCGCCACGGTTCGGACCCGCAGCCGCCTGGCCTGCTCGGCGAGGAGCGCGGGACGCCCGCCGGCGGCGGAGAGCGCGGTGACACGGAAGCGGTCGGGATGGCGCAGGACCAGGTCGATGGCCTGGGTGCCGATGGATCCGGTGGAGCCGAGGACGACGATGTCCCGGCGGCCTTCGGTCGGGTCGAAGGCGATATGCGGATCGGCGAGAGGGGCTGGGCTGTCGCTCATGCCCCCATTCTTGCCCCATCCGTGCGCCGGTTGGACAGCGCGCCCCTGCGGGTGTTCCCGTGCGCCGGTCCTGCGGACTTCGCGCCGGCCGGATCTTTAAGGTCTTTCCGGTCTTTTCAGGTTTTTCCGGCGGCCCGGAACTTCTGCCACTGGGCCTGGACGATCTCCTCCGGGACTCCTCCGACGTCCTCGGTGCCGGTGATCTCGGCGCGGAAGGAGAGCGTGGTGGAACCGGACCGTACGACGGTCAGATACTCGTACAGCTTGAGCTCTCCCTTCACATCGAGAATCGTGAAGCGGTACGCGGCGGCCTCGTCGCCCACATCGGGCGCCTCGGCCGGTTCCGCCTTCAGATACTTCGCCCGGGCCAGCGCCCGGTCCTCGGTGAAGCCGCCCGCGCAGTCACGGCCCGCCGTACGCAGCGCCTTCAGGACGCCGGCCGCGCCCTGGGCGCCGTACGAGCGGAGCTGTACGGAGACGGTGAGCCCGAGCATCTCGTCCGGGATGTCGACCTTGCGGTGGACCTCGGCGATGGGATCGAACGCGGTGGCGCCGCGGGCGAGGCTGACCAGCGGCTGGCAGACGGCGGGCTCCGCGGTGTACTCCTCGCCGAGCGGTGCGCCGAGGGCGTACTCGGAGGCGGTGTACCGGCCGATCCGCTCGCCGTCGGTGAGGGAGGCGGCGGTGAGCTGTTCCTCGGTGAGCGGCGCGGGGCCGGTGGCGGCGCCCGCGGCCGGCGCGGAGGAGCCGCCGGGCTCGCTCACACCCTTGCTCACACCCTTGCCGCCGTCGTCACCGCCGTCGCCCCGTTCGCCGCCGCTGCACGCGGTCACTCCGACGAGTACGAGACCGGCGGCCAGCGCCACCGCACCGCGCCGCGTCCGCCGCGTCCGCCTTCTCCCGGACCCGAACATGTCTGCCCCCGTCGTGAGTTGACCGTCCCGACGGCCGATTGTGCTGCATGGGAACGGCGGCCGGGCCCGCGAGAAATGACATGCCGTCAATTCCGGCTGATTCCAACGGTTTTCACCGGTGTTCACCGGGACCGTCCGCGCGGGCCGTTGGCCGCGCGCATTGACACGCCTCATCCGTAGGCCGATTCTGAGAGCGCTCTCAAACCCCCCACAACGCAGGAGGCACAGCGTGTTGGGCACAAGAAAGCTGCTCGCGTCACTGGCCGCCGCGGCGATCCTCGCCACGGGATTCACGGCCGCGAGCCCCGCGTCACCCGCCGGCGCCGCCGAGGCCGCGGTCCCCGCGACCATTCCGCTGACGATCACGAACAGCTCCGGCCGTACGGACCCGGTCTACATCTACAACCTCGGGACGAACCTCACGACGGGCCAGCAGGGCTGGGCCGATGCCAACGGCACGTTCCACGCCTGGCCCGCCGGAGGCAATCCGCCGACCCCGGCACCCGACGCGTCGATCGCGGGACCGGCCAACGGGCAGTCGGTCACGGTCCGGATGCCGAAGTTCTCCGGCCGTGTCTACTTCTCGTACGGTCAGAAGCTTGTCTTCAAGCTGACCACGGGCGGTCTGGTGCAGCCCGCCGTGCAGAACCCGGCCGACCCCAACCGGGACATCCTCTTCAACTGGACCGAGTACACGCTCAACGACGCCGGGCTGTGGATCAACAGCACCCAGGTCGACATGTTCTCGGCGCCCTACGCCGTCGGCGTCAGGCTCCCGAACGGCACCACCAAGACCACCGGCCATCTCAAGGCGGGCGGCTACAACGGCTTCTACGACTCGCTCCGGAGCCAGCCGGGCGGCTGGGCCAATCTGATCCAGACGCGCGCCGACGGCACCGTCCTGCGCGCGCTCTCGCCCGGTCACGGGATCGGATCGGGTCTGCTGCCGGCCTCGGTGATGGACGACTACATCAATCGGGTGTGGAGCCGGTACACCACCTCCACGCTGACCGTGACGCCCTTCGGGGACCAGCCGAACACCAAGTACTTCGGCCGGGTCTCGGGCAATGTCATGAACTTCACCAATGCGGCGGGCGCGGTCGTCACCTCGTTCCAGAAGCCGGACGCGGACAGCGTCTTCGGCTGCTACAAGCTGCTGGACGCGCCCAACGACCTGGTACGCGGCCCGATCTCGCGCACGCTCTGCGCCGGATTCAACCGCTCCACGCTGCTGGTCAATCCCAACCAGCCCGACACGAGCGCGGCCAACTTCTACCAGGACGCGGTGACCAACCACTACGCCCGGAAGATCCACGCGCAGATGGCCGACGGCAAGGCGTACGCGTTCGCCTTCGACGATGTCGGCGCCCATGAGTCCCTGGTGCACGACGGCGATCCGCAGCAGGCGTACATCACGCTCGATCCGTTCAACTAGGGTCTTTCGTTTGGATCTGGCCGGATCAGGGAGCGCCCGCCGCGGGAGCGGCTGAT
>NZ_FMDK01000649.1 GCF_900091995.1 Streptomyces sp. MnatMP-M17 | reverse complement strand
CCGCCGCGCCGCCCGCCGCGCCGCTCGCCGCGCCCGGTGCGGCCCCAGGCGCGGCCCCGCAACTGGAACTGAAGGACGGCACCCTGGACTGGGGACTGAAGGAGTCGTTCCGCAGATATGTGACGGGCATCGCCGGCGGCACCATCGAGGCCACCGACGGCGCCGCCCAGGCCGAGGGCAACGGCCCGTTCACCTTCGCCAACGGCACCGGTACATACGATCCGGCGACGCACAACGTGACCACGGACTTCGACGGCACCGTCCGGTTCACCTCCACGGCCCACGGCTTCGACATCAAGCTCGCCGACGTCAAGCTGGTCACGGAGGGCACGGCCGGAGCGATCGAGGCGGACGTCACTCTCAACGGCGCCACGCAGGACGACATCGAGCTCGCCTCGATCGACCTCGCGGGCATCCGCCCGGAGACCGCGAACGGCTCGATGGTCTTCAGGGACATCCCGGCCAAGCTGACCGCCGACGGCGCCAAGGCCTTCAACGGGATGTACGCGGAGGGCACGGAGTTGGACAAGGCGACGCTCGCCGTCGCGTACTCCACGCCGTCGCCGAGTCCGACGCCCACCCCGACGCCCACGCCCACTCCGACGCCTTCGGTGACGCCGCCCACCGAGCCGCCGACCGGTGAGCCCACTCCCTCGCCGACCACCACCGCCTCCGAGACACCTCCGGCGTCCGTGGACGGCGCGATCGTCGACGGCAATCTCGACTGGGGCGTCAAAGAGTCCTTCCGCTCGTACGTCACGGGCCCGATCGCCAACGGCAAGGTCGAACTCGGCGACGGTGCGAAGCAGTCCGGCGCGGCCTACCGCTTCCCGGAGGGCACCGGCTCCTTCGACGCCGACGCGCGGACTCTCTCCGCGTCCTTCGGCGGTACGGTCCGCTTCCTCGGCCACGAGGAGGCCGGCGCGTATGTCCTGGACCTCAAGCTCGGCGGTCTGCGGGTGGAGGTGGCGGACGGCAAGGGCACGCTCGTCGCCGATGTGGCCGCCAAGGACCGCGAGACGCACGAGGTCGCCACATACGAGGACCTGAGCTTCGCCACGCTGGACCTCCCGGACGGTGAACTGGCCGCCGTGGACGGTGTCGTGACCTTGAGCGCGGTTCCGGCGACACTCACGGCCGACGGTACGAAGGCCTTCGGCGGGATGTACCCGGCGGGCACGGACCTCGACAAGCTGACGCTCGCGGTCTCGCTGGACGACAACGCCAACCTGCCGGACGGCACGGGCGGTACGGACGGTGCCCCGGGTGGCACGGGCGGTACCGGCGGCACATCCGGCGGCACAGGCGGCTCCGGCAGCGTCGGCGGCTCGGGCACGGCGGGCGGCGGTACGGTCGGCGGCTCCACCGCCCTCGCCTCCACCG
>NZ_FMDK01000482.1 GCF_900091995.1 Streptomyces sp. MnatMP-M17 | reverse complement strand
ATCCGGCACGGCTGGCGGAAGCCGTCGACGCCGCGCGTTACGCGCACGGCGGAGCCACGGTCACCGGAGACACCGTCGATCTGCTCGATCTCGACGCCACGCGCCTCTGGGCGGCCAAGACCGAGAAGGAGTTCGGCCGGATCGATGGACTGGTCCATCTCGTGGGCGGCTGGCGCGGCAGCGCCTCCTTCGCCGAGACCGACCTCGCGGACTGGGAGGTGCTGGAGAAGCTGCTGATCCGTACGGTCCAGCACACCTCACTCGCCTTCCACGACGGTCTGCTGCGCAGCGACCGCGGCCGGTACCTGCTGATCAGCGCCGCGGGCGCGAGCAGGCCCACCGCGGGCAACGCCGCGTACGCCGCGGCCAAGTCCGCCGCCGAGGCCTGGACGCTGGCGCTGGCCGACGCCTTCCGTAAGGCGGGGGGCGAGGAGGGACCGCGCGCGGCGGCTGCCATCCTGGTGATCAAGGCGCTGGTGCACGACGCGCTGCGCGCCGAGCGCCCGAACGCCAAATTCGCGGGCTTCACGGACGTCACGGTGCTGGCCGAGGCCATCGCCGCGGTCTGGGAGCGGCCCGCCAGGGAAGTGAATGGAAAGCGCCTGTGGCTGACTCCCGAGCCGTGAGCCGTACGACGGACGCCCGCCGGCACCACGATCCCGAGGTGCGCGGCTTCGCCAGTGACAACTACGCCGGTGCCCATCCCGAGATCCTCGCCGCCCTCGCCGTCGCCAACGGAGGCCATCAGGTCTCCTACGGCGACGACGACTACACCGATCATCTCCAGCGGATCATGCACAGCCACTTCGGGCAGAGCGCGGAGGCCTTTCCGGTCTTCAACGGCACCGGCGCCAATGTGGTGGCGCTCCAGGCGCTCACCGACCGTTGGGGGGCGGTGATCTGCGCCGAGTCGGCGCATATCAATGTGGACGAGTGCGGCGCGCCCGAACGGGTCGGCGGGCTCAAGCTGCTGACCGTACCGACCCCGGACGGCAAGCTCACGCCCGAGCTGATCGACCGGCAGGCGTACGGCTGGGAGGACGAGCACCGGGCCATGCCGCAGGTCGTGTCGATCACCCAGAACACCGAGCTGGGCACGGTCTACACGCCCGACGAGATCCGGGCCATCTGCGCACACGCCCATGAGCGCGGCATGAAGGTGCATCTCGACGGCGCGCGCATAGCCAACGCGGCGGCATCCCTGGATGTCCCGATGCGCACCTTCACCAATGCCGTCGGTGTGGATGTCCTCTCGTACGGCGGCACGAAGAACGGCATGCTCTTCGGTGAGGCCGTGGTCGTCCTCAACCCGGACGCCGTACGGGCGATGAAGCATCTGCGCAAGCTGTCGATGCAGCTCGCGTCCAAGATGCGTTTCGTATCGGTGCAGTTGGAGGCGCTGCTCGCGGGCGATCTGTGGCTCCGTAACGCCCGGCACAGCAATGCGATGGCGCAGCGGCTCGCGGAGGGCGTGCGCGCGGTGGACGGTGTGGAGATCCTCCATCCCGTCCAGGCCAACGCGGTCTTCGCGCGACTGCCGCACGAGGTGAGCGTGCGGCTCCAGCGGCGCTTCCGGTTCTACTTCTGGGACGAGAAGGCCGGGGACGTCCGCTGGATGTGCGCCTTCGACACGACCGAGGACGACGTGGACGCGTTTGTGCAGGCGCTGAAGGAAGAGATGGCCGCATAGCCGGGACGGGGACCAGGCCCGGGACCGGCTTCCAGCCGGGACTGTACGACCGGAGTGCAGTGAGATGGACCATTCGGTACTCTGTGGTGCACCGTATTCGGCTCCGGAACCTTGAGGCACCACAGACCATGGCACTGACGCTCACCGTGTCGGACGAGGTACGCACCCTCGCGCCCGGCTTCACCCATCTCGCCGTCGAAGCCCATGGCCTGGTGAACGGCCGGAGCACCGACGGCAGTTCGGCCCTGCTGGACGACGCGGCCCGGCGGCTCGCCGACCGGCTCGGAGGGCGCGCGCCGCATGAGGATCCGCATCTGGCCGCCTGGCGCGAGAAGTACACCGCCTTCGGTGCGAAGCCGTCCCGTACCCGCAACTCCGCGGAGGCCTTGGCCAAGCGCGCCCTGTCCGGCTCCGGGCTGCCGCGGATCAATCTGCTGGTCGATCTCTACAACGCCGTGAGCGTCGCTCATCTCATCCCGGTGGGCGGCGAGGACACGGACCGTATCGTCGGTGGTATGCGGCTCGTACGCGCCACCGGCGACGAGCCGTTCGCGACGGTCGCGGGCGGCGAACCAGCGGTGGAGCATCCCGAGCCCGGCGAGGTCGTCTGGCGTGACGACGAGGGCGTCACCTGCCGCCGCTGGAACTGGCGTCAGGGCGTCCGTACGCGGCTCACCGAGGAGTCGGTGAACGCGGTTTTCCTGCTGGAGAGCCTCGTGCCCATGACGCTCGCCGAACTCGACGCGGCCGGTGCCGAACTCGCCGAGTCACTGGAGAAACTGAGCCCGGGAGCGCGCATCACGGTCCACTCGGCGGGCTGACGCTGACGGGCGACGGACGCCGGGCCGAAAGCCTGTCGTACGGCTTGCCGCACGGTCCTCGGAACCGCCGGGCGCGGCGGTTCCGTTCCGTCGGCAGGTCGGCAGTGACGTTTCGGCCGGGACCGGCTCAGCTCGTTTCCAGCTCGCGGGCCTCGGCCGGTGTCGGCGCCGTACCGCCCAGATGCGTCGGCACCCACCAGGTGTCGTGCGCGTCCCTGGGACGCACCGGATAGGCGCGCTGCGCCGCCTCCAGCAGATCCTGCACCCGCTCCCGCAGCCGCCGGGTGATCGCGCCTGCGTACTGGTCCGCTGCGGCCTCCACCTGCTCGCCGATCCGCATCGTCACCGGGATGTGGCTGCGCCTGAAGTTACGCGGACGGCCCTTCGTCCACAGCCGCTGGGTCCCCCACAGCGCCATCGGGATCAGCGGCACGCCGGCCTCCTGCGCCAGCCGTGCCGCACCCGACTTGAAGCTCTTCAGCGTGAAGGACTGCGAGATGGTCGCCTCGGGGAAGACTCCGACGATCTCGCCCGAGCGCAGCGAGTCCAGCGCGTGGGCGTACGCCTGCTCGCCCTGCTTGCGGTCGACCGGGATGTGCTTCATCCCGCGCATCAAAGGCCCCGAGACCTTGTGCCGGAAGACCGACTCCTTCGCCATGAAGCGCACCAGACGCTTCTGCGGCAGCGCGGCCAGTCCGGTGAAGATGAAGTCCAGATAGCTGATGTGGTTACTGACGAGCACAGCGCCGCCGGTACGCGGGATGTGCTCCGAACCCTGCGTGTCGATCTTCAGGTCCAGCGCCTTGAACATCGTGCGGGCGGCGCCGATGACCGGTCGATAGACGAGCTCTGCCATCTGGTGGGGACCCTTCTGTTCCGGGGAGGGTTCTCCCGGCGGAAGTTACGCAGCCGTAGGTTTTCGGCATTGCGCCGATGGTGCCCCATACACGGCCCCGTGGCCAGTCCTGGTCTGCGCGCGGGGCGAGATTCTCGTCACGTCAGCGCAGCCCGGCGTTGGCCCGCCGTACGAGCAGATACATCTCGCATCCCAGGCAGTAGCCGAACGCCGCGTTGAGAAAGGCGGCGGCGAGCGCGCAGCCGGTGGCCGCGAGCCCGAGCCAGAGCGGGCCCCAGAAATAACCGACCAGCCCTATAAGGGAGAAGACCAGTCCGACCGCCTGGGCGAACCGCGGCGGCTCGGGCGACTCGAACTCCACGGGCGGTCCGATCCGCGGGCGTACGGCCGTACGGAACAGCCAGCCGTACGGTGAACGCCCTACGCCGCCCACCGCGCCGACCACGAAGCACAGCGCCTGCCAGGCGAGCAGCGCGCCGCTGCCGGTGATCAGTACCACGGCGAGTACGAAGGTCGTGACGGCCGCGCCGAAACGCGGCCCTCTGATGTCGATGTCCATGACGTCAGCATCCCTCGCCGGAGCCGCCGTGGGACCGCGGAATATTTTGCGGTTGTGTGAACGCTGCACCCGAGGGCGCCGGTGTGGCCGGGCGCCATGTCGGTGTGAGGACGGACGGATGACGGGACTGGTGGTGTGCGCGGCGGTGCTCGCCGTGGCGAGCGCTTTCGGGCTGCTGCGCCGTCGCGTCGACGGGAGACTGAAGATGCGGGTGAAGGACGGCGAGAAGCGGTTCGGCGCCGCCGAGTTGGGCGCCGAACTGGGGGAGCGGGCCACGCTCGTCCAGTTCTCCAGCGCCTTCTGCCAGCCCTGCCGGGCGACCAGACGCACCCTCAGCGAAGTGGCGGGGATGGTCGACGGAGTCTCCCATGTCGAACTCGACGCCGAGGAGCGGCTGGAGCTCGTACGTGAGCTGGGCATCCTGAAGACGCCTACGGTGCTGGTTCTCGACGCCGCGGGCCGCATCGTGAAGCGCGCGGCCGGACAGCCGCGCAAGGCCGATGTGATCGCCGCGCTGGGCGAGGCGGTGTGAGCCACGCACTTGACTGCGCCTGCCACGCATCGTCACCCTGACGAGGTGCCCCAGGAACTCCTTCTCCATGGGCGGGTCCACGTCGACCTGGCCCGTAACGCGAGTGCGCGCTGTCCGGGCTGCTGAGCAGCCACGGATCCCGTACGTATCTCCCGCAGCCCGCAGAAGGACAATTCGAATGACGGCGACACCCGGTCTCGGCACTCCTCAGCTTGCCTCTCCCGAGCTGCTCCGCTCGGTGTTCCGCCGGCACGCGGCGGGTGTCGCGGTCATCACGGCCCAGGGCGACCGCCCGGTCGGATTCACCGCCACCTCGCTCAACTCCGCCGCCGCGGAGCCTCCGTTGGTCTCCTTCGGCGTGGGCACCTCGTCGTCGAGCTGGCCGGTCCTGGCCGAGGCCACCCATGTCGGCGTCCATATCCTCGGTGAGCACCAGCGGGAGCTGGCCGCGACCTTCGCGCGCAGCGGCGCGGACCGTTTCGCACCGCCCACCGCCTGGCGTACCGGACCGGAGGGCGTCCCGGTGCTCGACGGCGTCCTGGCGTGGCTGGTCTGCCGGGTGATCGCGCGCGTGCCCGCCGGGGATCACCGTCTGATGATCGCGCAGGTCGTCGTCGGCGATCCGGCGGGCTCGGGCCGGCCGCTCCTCTACCACCAGGGACGCTTCAACGCGCTGCGCGACTGAGCGGTCCCGCCCTGGCCGCGATCCTGCTCGGGCGTCGGCAAGCTCACAGTTATAAGCGCTTGCTCAGGGGGAATCCTCTGGCTGTACTGGCGAGTAATGTTGACGTCGGTGCGCCGGTCCCCCCGACCGGAAACCGCCCCATAAGGCGCCTATGCTGCGTGCTACAAGGCAGCCCGGAAATGACGATGCAGTAGGAGAGCCGGCGTGAGCTTGAGGATCGTTGTCTGTGTGAAGTACGTGCCCGACGCCACCGGCGACCGGCACTTCGCCGATGACCTGACCGTCGACCGCGACGACGTGGACGGTCTTTTGTCGGAGCTGGACGAGTACGCGGTCGAGCAGGCACTGCAGATCGCGGACGACTTCGACGGCGACGGCGACGCGGAGATCACCGTGCTGACCGTCGGTCCCGAGGACGCCAAGGACGCGCTGCGCAAGGCCCTCTCCATGGGCGCCGACAAGGCCGTTCATGTCGAGGACGACGATCTGCACGGTACCGATGTCATCGGCACCTCGCTGGTGCTCGCCAAGGCCATCGAGAAGACCGGATACGACCTGGTCATCTGCGGTATGGCCTCCACGGACGGCACCATGGGCGTGCTGCCCGCGATCCTCGCCGAGCGGCTCGGCGTCCCGCAGGTCACGCTGCTGTCCGATGTCTCCGTGGAGGACGGGCTCGTCAAGGGCCGCCGCGACGGCGACACCGCGAGCGAGCTGCTGGAGGCGTCCCTGCCGGCCGTCGTTTCGGTGACGGACCAGTCGGGCGAGGCGCGCTACCCCTCCTTCAAGGGCATCATGGCCGCCAAGAAGAAGCCGGTGCAGTCGCTGGACCTGGAGGACCTGGAGATCGACGCCGACGAGGTCGGTCTCGCCGGGGCCTGGACCGCGGTCGGCTCGGCCGCGGAGCGCCCGGCCCGTACGGCGGGCACGATCGTCAAGGACGAGGGCGAGGGCGGCAAGCGGCTCGCCGAGTTCCTCGCGAGCCAGAAGTTCATCTGAGGCCCGCGGCCTTGACGGCCCGCGCGGTGTCCTGGGGGCTCGTGCGGAGCCCCGACCGTCCCCTCCCGTTTCCCCGTATCCGCAGGAGAGCATTCCCATGGCTGAAGTTCTCGTCTATGTCGACCACCTGGACGGCGCCGTCCGCAAGCCCACCCTGGAACTGCTGACGCTGGCGCGGCGGATCGGCGAGCCCGTGGCCGTGGCGCTGGGCGCGGGCGCCGGGGACACCGCGCCCGCGCTGGCCGAGCACGGCGCGGTGAAGGTCCTCACCGCCGACGCCCCCGAGTTCGCCGACTATCTCGTCGTACCGAAGGTGGACGCGCTCCAGGCCGCCTACGAAGCGGTCTCGCCGGCCGCCGTCCTCTTCCCGTCCTCTGCGGAGGCCAAGGAGATCGCGGCCCGGCTCGCGGTCCGTGTCGGCTCGGGCCTGATCACCGACGCCGTCGATCTGGAGGCGGGTGACCAGGGCCCGGTCGCCACGCAGTCGGTGTTCGCCGCCGCGTTCACCACCAGGTCCCGGGTGTCCAAGGGCGTTCCGGTCATCACGGTGAAGCCGAACTCGGCCCCGGTCGAGCCCTCCCCGGCCGCCGGCACCGTCGAGGCGCTGTCCGTGACCTTCGGCGAGAAGTCCACCGGTACGAAGGTCGTCTCCCGCACCCCGCGCACCTCCACGGGCCGCCCGGAGCTGACCGAGGCCGCGATCGTGGTCTCCGGCGGCCGGGGCGTCAACGGCGCGGAGAACTTCGCGATCATCGAGGCGCTGGCCGACTCGCTCGGCGCGGCCGTCGGCGCCTCGCGCGCCGCCGTCGACGCCGGCTGGTACCCGCACGCGAACCAGGTCGGCCAGACCGGCAAGTCGGTCTCCCCGCAGCTCTACATCGCCTCCGGGATCTCCGGCGCGATCCAGCACCGCGCCGGGATGCAGACCTCCAAGACGATCGTGGCGGTCAACAAGGACGCCGAGGCACCGATCTTCGATCTGGTCGACTACGGCGTGGTCGGGGACCTCTTCGAAGTCGTCCCGCAGCTCACCGAGGAGATCAAGAGCCGCAAGGGCTGAGCAGCGGGCACGGTCCGTAGCCGTAGCCGCTGTGCGTACGGTCCCGGGGCCGCGTGGTGATCTCCACCGCGCGGCCCCGCGCCGTCCATTGACGGGGTTCGAACCGGCCGACTAACTTCATTCAACGGATTGTTGATTCCGGAAAGCGGAAGACCGGAACGGAAGGGCGTGGGCATGGCGCGGCAGGAGAAGGTGGCCACGAGTCTCGCGGGCGCGGTCGGCGTGGACATCGGCCGCTCCCTTGCGGCGGTCGACGCCGAACTGGCCCGTCGCTATCCGGGCGATCCCGGCACCCGTCAGCCCGTCCACACCGTCTACGTACCCGCCGACGTCTTCGACGCGGGCACGATCCGCTCCTGGGGCGACCAGGCGCTCGCCGCCCTTGACGAACACGCGCCCGACGCGCGCTCGCTGGCCCGTGCCCTGGGCCTGTCCGACGCGCTGGCGGAGCCGGTGTACGCGCGCGTACGGGCCAAGCTGGAGCGCGAGCCGGTCGAGGACCTGCGGATCGACTTCGAGGACGGCTACGGCCCGCGCCCGGACGCCGAGGAGGACGAGACCGCGGCGCGTGCCGCCCGGCTGGTCCACGAGGCGTACGGGAACGGCACCGCCGCGCCGTACATGGGTATCCGGATGAAGTGCCTGGAGGCCGCGGTACGGGACCGGTCCATCCGGACGCTCGACATCTTCCTCACCGGACTGACCGAGGCGGGCGCTCTGCCCGGTGGACTGGTGCTGACGCTGCCGAAGGTCACCTACGCGGAGCAGGTCACCGCGATGGTGCGGCTGGCCGAGGAGTTCGAGAAGGCGCGCGGGCTGGAGCCGGGCCGGCTCGGCTTCGAGATCCAGATCGAGACCAGTCAGTCCATTCTCGGAGCGGACGGCACCGCCACCGTGGCCCGGATGATCGACGCGGCGGGCGGCCGGGCCACCGCGCTGCACTACGGCACGTTCGACTACAGCGCCTGCGTCGGAGTGAGCGCCGCGTACCAGTCGAGCGACCATCCCGCTGCCGACCACGCCAAGGCCGTCATGCAGGTCGCCGCGGCGGGAACGGGCGTACGGGTCTGCGACGGCTCCACCAATATCCTGCCGGTCGGCCCGACCGCCCAGGTCCACGAGGCGTGGCGACTGCACTACGGCCTCACCCGGCGCGCGCTCGCCCGCGCCTACTACCAGGGCTGGGACATGCATCCGGGCCACCTGCCGACGCGGTACGCCGCGGTGTACGCGTTCTACCGCGAGGGACTGGAGCCGGCCGCCGCGCGGCTGGCCGCCTATGTCGCGAGGGCGGGCGGCGACGTACTGGACGAGCCCGCCACGGCCAAGGCGCTCAGCGGCTATCTGCTGCGCGGCCTGGACTGCGGCGCGCTCGACACTGACGAGGTGTCCGGGCTCACCGGCCTGACCCGGGCCGACCTGGAGGATTTCGCGATCCCACGCAGGGCGGCCCTGGCGGTCGCGACGCCGACGCCGACGCCGTAACGGTCCGTCCGGCCGGACAGCGGTCCGTCCGGCCGGAGCTCAGCCGTCCGGAACTCAGCCGTCCGACGGCGGAGGTATCTCACCCGAGCCGCGGGCGATCAGCCGCGTCGGCACCACCACGCGCGACGGGGCGTCGGCCGCGCCGTCGAGACGGCTGAAGAGGCGCTCAGCGGCCGTACGGCCCAAGGTCGCCGCGTCCTGGGCGATGACCGTGACGCCCGGGCTCAGCAGATCGGCGAGTTCGATGTCGTCGAAGCCGACGAAGGCGACCGGACGGTGGTGCGCGGCCAGTACCCGTACCGCCGTCACCGTCACACGGTTGTTGCCCGCGAAGATCGCCGTGACCGGCTCCGGCCCCGCGAGCATCGCGGTCACGGCGTCGCGTACCCGTTCCGGCGCGGTCGTGCCGAGCGAGACCCAGTCGTCATGGATCTCCAGCCCCGCGTCCGCCATCGCCGTGCGATATCCGCGCAGCCGCTCGATGGCTGTGTGGATTCTGGGCTGGTCACCGATGAAGCCGATCCTGCGATGGCCTCCCGCGATGAGATGCGCCGCGCCGGAGCGGGCGCCGCCGAAGCTGTCGGAGAGCACCGTGTCCGCGTCGATACGCCCGGCCGGCCGGTCCACGAAGACGGTCGCCACTCCGGCCTTGATCTCGGGCTCCAGATAGCGGTGGTCGTGCCCGGCCGGGATCACGATCAGCCCGTCCACCCGGCGCGCGCACAGCGCCAGCACCAGTTCCTGCTCGCGGTCCGGGTCCTCGGCGCTCGAACCGTTGATGAGCAGTGCGCCATGGGCGCGGGCGACCTCTTCCACCGCGCGGTTCAGCGGCCCGTAGAACGGGTCGGCGAGATCCTCCAGGACCAGACCGATACTGGCGGTACGGCCCTTGCGCAACACTCGCGCCGAGTCGTTGCGGCGGAAGCCCAGCGCCTCGATCGCCTCCTGCACCCGGCGCTCGGTGTCGGGTGTGACACCCGGTTCCGCGTTGACCACGCGCGAGACCGTCTTGAGCCCGACTCCGGCCCGTGCGGCCACATCCTTCATCGTGGGCCGGTTACCGTAACGGGGCTCGGGGCGGCGGGCGGTGTCTGCCACAGTGCGCTGTCCTGTCGTCATTTCTTCGGTGATTCTCCGGGCGGTTCGCCGGAGGATTGTCATCCTCGGCCGTGGCGACGAGCATAGGCCCTGGACAACGTTGTCAGGTGAATGGAGACTGTTCACCGAAGCCGCAGGTCCGTACATCCCCCCATACACGCGGGGATGCCTCATCCCCGGGAGATCCGACCCGATGCATACCGACTCCGTTGTCTCACTCGACATCGGCGGAACCAAGATCGCCGGCGCGCTGGTGGACGGCGGTGGCAGGATCCTCGTACGGGCGCAGCGGCCGACACCCGCGCGGGAGGACGGCGAGACGGTGATGCGGGCCGTCGAGGAGGTCCTCGCCGAGGTCCTGGCCTCTCCGCTCCGGGCGTCGGCGAGAGCCGTCGGTATCGGCAGCGCCGGTCCCGTGGACGCCTCGGCCGGTACGGTCAATCCGGTCAATGTCGTGGGCCTGCACGGCTTTCCGCTGGTCGAGCGAGTGGCGCTGGCCACCGGCGGGCTGCCGGTGACGCTGGTCGGCGACGGAGTCGCGATGACCGCGGCGGAGCACTGGCAGGGCGCGGCGCGCGGCTACGACAACGCGCTGTGCATGGTGGTCTCGACCGGTGTCGGCGGCGGGCTCGTACTGAACGGGAAGGTCCACGCGGGACCGACCGGCAACGCCGGGCACATCGGGCATATCAGCGTGGACCTGGACGGCGATCTCTGCCCGTGCGGCTCGCGCGGCTGCGTGGAACGCATCGCGAGCGGGCCGAACATCGCCCGCAGGGCGCTGGAGGGCGGCTGGGAGCCGGGCCCGGACGGTGACACCTCCGCCGCCGCGGTGGCCGCCGCCGCGCGCGCGGGCCATCCGGTC
>NZ_FMDK01000953.1 GCF_900091995.1 Streptomyces sp. MnatMP-M17 | reverse complement strand
GGTCTATCCGCCCGCGGGCGGCGGCCATACCGAACGGCCGCGGCTGCGCGGTCCGATGGCCGCCGAGTACGCGACGACGCACTACATCCCCGAGACGCACGACCTGGCGCCCGATGCGGAGGACACGGATGACAGAACGTCGTGACGGACGCATCGTCACCTTCTATTCGTACAAGGGAGGCACGGGCCGCACCATGGCCCTGGCCAACACGGCCTGGATCCTCGCCGCCAACGGGCAGCGGGTCCTGGCCGTCGACTGGGATCTGGAGGCGCCCGGTCTGCACCGGTTCTTCCATCCCTTCCTCGATCCCTCCACCCTGGGCGCCACCACCGGCGTCATCGATCTGATCACCGAGTACGCCTGGGCGGCCACCAGCCCGGTGGAGCGGCCCGACGACTGGCACCGTGACTACGCGCGTATCCAGCCGCACGCCGTCTCCCTGACTCCGGAGCATCTCGGCTGGGAGTTCCCGGCGGGCGGCACGCTCGACTTCGTCTCCGCGGGCAAGCAGAACCGCGAGTACTCCGCGACCGTCTCCACCTTCGACTGGGACAACTTCTACGACCGGCTGGGCGGCGGCCACTTCTTCGACGCCCTGCGCGACGACATGAAGGCCCACTACGACTATGTCCTCATCGACAGCAGGACCGGTCTGAGCGACATCGCCGACATCTGCACGGTCCATCTGCCCGATGTGCTGGTCGACTGCTTCACGCTCAGCGACCAGTCGATCGACGGCGCCGCCGCGGTGGCCCGCCAGATCGACGAGCGCTACGGCGGTCGCGGTATCCGGATCTTCCCTGTGCCGATGCGGATCGACGAGGGAGAGAAGGAGAAGGCGGACGCGGGACGCGCGCTGGCCCGGCTGAAGTTCGACCGGTTCCCCGGCGGGCTCACCGGCGAGGAACTCACCGCCTACTGGGGCGCGGTGGAGATTCCGTACCGTCCGTACTACGCGTACGAGGAGACTCTCGCGACCTTCGGCGACGAGGCCGGTCTCAGCAACTCCCTGCTCTCCGCGTTCGAGCGGGTGACCGCCTATGTCACCGATGGCGCCATCACCTCGATGCCCACGGTCGGCGAGGAGACCAGACTGCGGATCCGGGACGCCTTCACCCGGCGCAGGCCCGCACTGCCGGCCGATCTCCTCCTCAGCTATGTGGCCGAGAACCGGATGTGGGCCGACTGGATCGAATCGGTGCTCACGCGGGCCGGTTTCCGGGTCGTCCCCCGCGATGTCTCGGCGGCTCCGGCCGCCCTCGGGAATCCGTCCGCCGAGAACGCCAGCCGTACGGTCGTCCTGCTCTCCAGCGCCTATCTCAAGTCCTCGCGCGCCGTGGAGGTCTGGGCGCGCGCGGCGTCCGAGGATCCGGGCGGCGCGCGGCGCAGGCTCGTACCGCTGCGGGTCGGCGACGTCCGGCTCACCACCCCGTACATCGACCGCAATCCGGTGGACCTGTTCCGGCTGGACGAGGCGCACGCCACCACGGCGCTGCTGCGCGCGCTGGAGCGGCCCGTGCAGCTCGCCGACGCGGTCTCGCCGGGCCCGCGCTTCCCGGGCACCGTGCCCAAGATCTGGAACGCGCCGGCCCGTAACTCCGGCTTCACCGGGCGCTCCCTCGTACTGGAACGGATGCGCGACCAGCTCGGCGGCGGAATGGCCGTGGTGCTGCCGCAGCCGCAGACCTTGTACGGGCTCGGGGGGATCGGCAAGACACAGGTGGCGCTGGAGTACGTACACCGCTTCATGGCCGACTACGACCTGGTCTGGTGGATCTCGTCCGAGCAGACCGCCGATGTGGTGGCGGGCCTCGCCGAACTGGCCGTACGGCTCGGCGCGCAGGGCGGTGACGACATGTCCGCAGCCTCGCAGGAGGCCCTCGATCTGCTGCGGCGCGGTGTGCCCTCCTCGCGCTGGCTGCTGGTCTTCGACAACGCCGACGATCCCGAGCAGCTCCAGCGGTTCTTCCCGCCGGGCGGGCCCGGCCATGTCCTGGTCACCTCACGCAACCAGAGCTGGTCGCAGTACGGCGACGCGCTGCCCGTCGATGTCTTTCTGCGCGAGGAGTCCATCGAGCACCTCCAGCGGCGGGCGCCCGGGCTCTCCGTCGAGGACGCCGACAAGGTGGCCACCGCGGTCGGCGATCTGCCGCTCGCGGTCGAGCAGGCCGCGGCCTGGATCGCGGAGACGGCGACGCCCGTCGCCGAGTATCTGGACCAGCTCGGGCAGCAGGCGCCCAGCGTGCTGGCGCTCAACCAGCCCGTCGGCTATCCGGAACCGGTCGCCGCGACCTGGAACATCTCCATCGAACGGCTCAAGGACCGCTCGCCCGCCGCCGTACGGCTGCTCCAGCTCTGTGCCTTCTTCGCGCCGGAGCCGATCTCCGCGAATCTTCTCTACAGCAAGGAGATGATCGAGGCGCTCAAGCCGTACGACGTCTCGCTCCAGGAGACGCTGGTGCTCGGCCGCGTCATCCGGGAGATCGGCCGGTTCGCGCTGGCCAAGGTGGACCAGGTCGGCAACAGCATCCAGGTGCACCGGCTGGTCCAGGCGATCATCAGGGCGCAGCTCACCGAGGAGGAGCAGCAGGACGCCAGGCACGCCGTGCACCGGATCCTCGCGGGCGCCAGGCCCGACGGCGACGAGCCGATCGACAATCCCGCCACCTGGGAGCGGTTCGCCACGATCTGGCCGCATCTGGCCACCTCCGAGGCGAGTCTGTGCCGGCGGCCGGAGACGCGGCGGCTGATGATCGACCGGGTGCGCTATCTGTGGAAGCGCGGCGATCTGCTGGCCGCCTTCGAGCTTGCCGACGAACTGCGCACGAGCTGGCGGGAGATGCTCGGAAACGACGATCCGCAGTATCTGTATCTGCGTTTCCATCTCTCCAACATCTTCCGCTCGCAGGGCCGTTATGTGGAGGCGCGCGAGCTGGACGAGGAGACTCTCGAACGGCAGCGCAGGGTGCTCGGGCCGACCCATCCGCACACGTATATGACCACCAGCGGACTGGCCATGGACCTCGGCACTCTCGGTGAGTACGCCAAGGCGCTGGATCTGGCGCAGGAGGCGCACGAGGGATTCAGCGGGATCTTCCACGAGTCCCATCCGAGGACGCTCGCCGCCGCCAACAACCGGGCGCTGAATCTGCGGATGGTGGGCCGCTACTCGCAGGCGCGCGAGATGGACCAGGACGTCTTCGACCGGCGGACCGAGGTGCTCGGCCCGGACCATCCGTACACCCTCTCCTCCGCCACCAGCCTGGCGCGCGATCTGCGGGAGATCGGCCGGTACGAGGACTCGGTCGCGCTGCTCACCCGGACGTACGCCCTCTACAAGGAGCAGCTCGGCCGGGCCTTTCCCGGCACGCTGGCCGCGGCCAAGAGCCTCGCCGTGTCGCTGCGCAGGGCCGGCCGGCTGGAGGACGCGCGCCGGCTGACCACGGCGACCCGTAACCGCTACCGGGCCAAGTACGGCGGCGAGCCCACCCCGGACTCGCTCGCCTGCGATCTCAATCTGGCCGCCGACCACTTCGCCGCGGGTGAGCCGGTGGCGGCCCGGGATCTGGCGCAGGAGGTCGTCGACCAGTATCTCCGGGTGCCGGGCGAGCGGCATCCGTACACTCTCGCCGCGGTCAACAACCTCGGTGTCTACCAGTGGGGATGCGGCGCTCCGGAGCTGGCGGAGCAGCTTCTCCAGGGCGCGCTGCGGACGATGCGGGAGGTGCTGGGCGACGACCATCCGCACACGCTGTTCTGCACGGTCAGTCTCGCCAACGCCAAGGCGGATCTGGGCGAGCTGGACGAGGCACTGGTCACCGAGCGCGGGGCCGTCGCGGGACTGCGGGTGTCACTGGGCTCGCACCATCCGGAGACGCTCGCCGTCGCCTCCAACATGTGTGTGACGCTGGGGGCGCTGGGCCGCAAGGACGAGGCGGCGCTGCTGCGGGCGGAGACGGTCGAGGAGCTGGCGCGGCTGCTGGGCGACGAGCACGCGCTGACGCGGTTCGCGCGGGATGACCGGAGGGTGTACCGGGATCTGGAGCCGCTGGCGGTGTGAGCGGTATGGGTACGGCGGCGGTGCGGGCGGTGCGGCCATGGTGAAGCCGCACCGCCCGGCCGTGGGCTGCTGCTCCTGCCCCGTAGCGGGTTCAGTCTTCCAGCAGCCAGGTGAGGATCCTGGGAAGGGCGTGCAGGGCGGCGAAGTGCGCGGCGGCCGGTTCCAGTACGACCGTCGCGCTCGGGATGCGCTCCGCGAGCCAGCGGGAGTGGCCGACCGGTGAGAAGACGTCCTGCTCGCCGTGCCACAGCAGCACCGGGCCCTGGATACGGGCGGGATCGAAACCCCAAGGGCTGCAGAAGGCGATCGCGTCGTCGATCCAGCCGTACGCCGAACCGCGCAGCCCTTCCTGGTAGTTGCGCAGCAACATCGTTCTGACTCCGGCGTCGGCGACCACCATGCGGTCGGAGTCCGTCAGCTCTCTGCGCAGCTCGTCCAGCAGCCGCATCGGGTCCTTCCTGATCGCGTCCGCGCGCGGGATGAACCGTGCGGCCATGCCATCCGGATCCTTGGACGCGGCGGTGTACTCCAGGACATTGGAGGCGGCCATGCCCTCGAACCAGTCGAGCCCGGCGGCGTCCCGCGGGGCGAGTGTGACCAGCGCCGCGGTACGGGTCACCCGCTCGGGCATCAGCGCGGCGCAGGCCAGGGCGTGCGGAGCGCCGCCCGAGCGGCCCACGACGGCGAACCGTTCGAGCCCGAGGGCGTCGGCGATCGCCGCCACGTCCTGGGCCACATCGGCCACACTGCGGCCCTCCAGCCGGTCCGAACCTCCGTATCCCGGGCGGTCGTAGGCGATGAGCTGCATCCCTCGCTGGTACAGCACCATGCCGCGCGGGGCAGGGCCCAGCCTGCTGCCCGGTGTGCCGTGCAGCAGAAAGACCGGTCTGCCGCGCGGATCCCCCAGACGCTCCACCATCAGATGCCGCCCGTCCGCCGCGCGCAGCCGACGTCGCAACTCCCGCCCCCTTTGTCATATGCGCCTCGGCCATGACCTCGGCACAGAGCTGTGCCCTCCGTACAAGAGCTGTACAAGAGCCCGGTTCATGTTGATTGTCCCGGGCCGGAGCCGATTGCATAAGGCCGATCCGCGCTCCGGTGGGGACGGATTCAGGACAGGACTAGTCCTCACCCGCTGATGACACGGCAGTTGCACCGAGTGTTCGCAAACGGAACGGACACCGTCTGACCTCGGCCGCCCGACAGGCCCGCCGCCCGGCCGGCTTGTGGTATGTCCGTCCTGAAGTCGGCCTTGTGTACGGCCGGTCGGTCTCGGAATAGTGGGCGGCTCCTACTCCGTGTCAGGTCACCCCACATGCCCTGGCGCGGTTCCCCCACAGGAGGCCGACATTGAACCACCGGCGCATATCGAGGAAAAAGGCGACGGCGGCGGGCGGTGCCGTGATCGCACTGGTCGTCGCGGGAATCACCTTCCAGACTGCGAACGCCAGTGAGGAAACACCTCAGTTCGAGGTCAAGACACTCACGGCCAAGGCGGCCGGAAATCTCGCTTCCGTCCTCGGCGAGGATCTGGGCGGCGCCGCCGCCGGTTCGTACTACGACGCCGAGTCCGGGGCCCTGGTGATGAATGTCGTCGACGAGCGGGCGGCCGAGACCGTACGCCGGGCCGGCGGCAGGGCCAGAGTGGTCCAGAACTCCCTGGCCGAACTGAGGAGCGCCCGGCAGGCCCTCGCGGACCGGGCGGCCGTGCCCGGCACGTCCTGGGCGGTCGACCCGGTGACCAACAAGGTGGTCGTCACGGCCGACCGTACGGTCGAGGGCGAGGCCTGGGACACGCTCAGCGGAGTGGTGGAAGGGCTCGGCGGCAAGGCCGAACTGAAGAGAACGGCCGGGGAGTTCACGCCCTTCGTCGCCGGCGGCGACGCCATCACGGGCGGCGGCGGTCGCTGCTCGCTCGGCTTCAACGTGGTCAAGGACGGCGCGCCGTACTTCCTGACCGCCGGGCACTGTACGGAGGCCATCCAGACCTGGTCCGACGCGCAGGGCACCGTGATCGGGACGAACGAGGGATCCAGCTTCCCGGACAACGACTACGGCCTGGTCAGGTACACCGCGGAGGTCGCGCACCCGAGCGAGGTCAATCTCTACGACGGCTCCAGCCGGCCGATCACCGGTGCGGCCGATCCGACGGTCGGCCAGCAGGTGACGCGCAGCGGCTCCACCACACAGGTGCACGACGGACAGGTCACCGCACTCGACGCCACCGTGAACTACGGCAACGGTGACATTGTCAACGGTCTGATCCAGACCTCGGTCTGCGCGGAACCGGGCGACAGCGGCGGCTCGCTCTTCGCGGGCGACACCGCGCTCGGACTGACCTCGGGCGGCAGCGGCAACTGCTCCTCGGGCGGTGTGACGTTCTTCCAGCCGGTGACGGAGGCACTCGCCGTGTTCGACGCCCAAATCGGCTGACACCCCGCGAGCCCACCCGAAGAGCCCGGACCACCCACGGTGGCCCGGGCCCTTCGCGCTGCGCGGGGTCTCTCCCGCAGGAACGGTCGGTGTGGCCGCGGGAGCCGTCCGGGCGGTGGGCGGGCGGTGGGCGAGGGCCGCCCGCGTGGTGGGGGTTCGGCCGTGGTGGGAGTTCCGGCGGGCGGCGCCTTGGTTAATCTGCACGGGTGACCACCGACCTGACTCTGCTGCCGCGTGTCGCCTGTCGCGGGCAGGAGGTCACCGCGCCTCGGCTCCGGGGTCTCCTCGCGCTGCTCGCGGGCGACTTGCGTGCGGGGTGCAGCACCGAGCGGCTTGTGGCAGGGCTGTGGCCGGGCGAGTTGCCGGAGCGGCCGGGGAAGGCGTTGCAGGTCCTCGTGTCCAGGGCGCGGGCGCGGCTGGGTGCCGACGTGATCGTAAGCACGCCGACCGGATACCGGCTCGCCCTCGCCGAGGGCCAGGTCGACAGCTCCGCCCTGCTGCTGCACGCCGCCGCGAGCGCGGACCGGGCCAGGGCAGGGGACCATGCGGGATCGCTGGCCGCCGCCGAGGCCGGGCTCGCGCTGTGGAAGGACACCCCTGACGGGGACGGCGGCACCGACGACCCGGTAGCCGCGTTGCGTACCGAGCGCGCTCCGGTCCGCGACACGCTCGTACGCGCGCAGGCGCTCGCGCTCGCCCGGCTAGGACGGCACGCGGAGGCGGCCGGGCCGCTGGCCGTGGCCGCCTCGGAGCGTCCGCGCGACGAGGA
>NZ_FMDK01000267.1 GCF_900091995.1 Streptomyces sp. MnatMP-M17 | reverse complement strand
ACACAGTGGACGCGAGCAACTGAGGACAAGCCCTCGGCCTATTAGTACCGGTCAACTCCACCAGTCACCTGGCTTCCATATCCGGCCTATCAACCCAGTCGTCTACTGGGAGCCTTAACCCCTCAAAGGGGGTGGGAGCCCTCATCTCGAAGCAGGCTTCCCGCTTAGATGCTTTCAGCGGTTATCCCTCCCGAACGTAGCCAACCAGCCATGCCCTTGGCAGAACAACTGGCACACCAGAGGTTCGTCCGTCCCGGTCCTCTCGTACTAGGGACAGCCCTTCTCAAGACTCCTACGCGCACAGCGGATAGGGACCGAACTGTCTCACGACGTTCTAAACCCAGCTCGCGTACCGCTTTAATGGGCGAACAGCCCAACCCTTGGGACCGACTCCAGCCCCAGGATGCGACGAGCCGACATCGAGGTGCCAAACCATCCCGTCGATATGGACTCTTGGGGAAGATCAGCCTGTTATCCCCGGGGTACCTTTTATCCGTTGAGCGACGGCGCTTCCACAAGCCACCGCCGGATCACTAGTCCCGACTTTCGTCCCTGCTCGACCCGTCGGTCTCACAGTCAAGCTCCCTTGTGCACTTACACTCAACACCTGATTACCAACCAGGCTGAGGGAACCTTTGGGCGCCTCCGTTACCCTTTAGGAGGCAACCGCCCCAGTTAAACTACCCATCAGACACTGTCCCTGATCCGGATCACGGACCCAGGTTAGACATCCAGCACGACCAGAGTGGTATTTCAACGACGACTCCACAACCACTGGCGTGGCCGCTTCACAGTCTCCCACCTATCCTACACAAGCCGAACCGAACACCAATATCAAACTGTAGTAAAGGTCCCGGGGTCTTTCCGTCCTGCTGCGCGAAACGAGCATCTTTACTCGTAATGCAATTTCACCGGGCCTATGGTTGAGACAGTCGAGAAGTCGTTACGCCATTCGTGCAGGTCGGAACTTACCCGACAAGGAATTTCGCTACCTTAGGATGGTTATAGTTACCACCGCCGTTTACTGGCGCTTAAGTTCTCAGCCTCGCCGACCCGAAGATCGACTAACCGGTCCCCTTAACGTTCCAGCACCGGGCAGGCGTCAGTCCGTATACATCGCCTTACGGCTTCGCACGGACCTGTGTTTTTAGTAAACAGTCGCTTCTCGCTGGTCTCTGCGGCCACCCCAAGCTCAAAAAGTAAATCCCGTCACCTGGAGTGGCCCCCCTTCTCCCGAAGTTACGGGGGCATTTTGCCGAGTTCCTTAACCATAGTTCACCCGAACGCCTCGGTATTCTCTACCAGACCACCTGAGTCGGTTTAGGGTACGGGCCGCCATGAAACTCGCTAGAGGCTTTTCTCGACAGCATAGGATCATCCACTTCACCACAATCGGCTCGGCATCAGGTCTCAGACACAAGTTGCACGGATTTACCTGCACAACGCCCTACACCCTTACCCCGGGACAACCACCGCCCGGGATGGACTACCTTCCTGCGTCACCCCATCACTTACCTACTACAGATCTGGTCCGACGGCTCCACCACTCCCCT
>NZ_FMDK01000390.1 GCF_900091995.1 Streptomyces sp. MnatMP-M17 | reverse complement strand
TGAGTGCGGCGGCTCGGCCGGAGGCGGAGCCTGGGGCGGTGGCGGTGGCGGCGTGGATGACATCGTCGGTAACTCCGGCTTCGCGGGAATGTGTTGGGGACCAGGATCGGCCCTGATGGGACCAAGGCCCTCATGGGACCAAGGACCCGATGGGACCAGGGCCGGCCCTCGTGGGACCGGCACCTCGTCGTACATGAACGTCGGCCAGGGTCAGGCCCCAGGCCCCGGGTCCAGGCCCGCCCGGCGGCTGCTACGTCGGCCCGGGCCCGACCGTCATCGCCGGAATTCTGTGCCGCCCGGTCGGCCTGGTCCCGTTCACCTCTGTCCCGGCGCCGCGAAGCTCGGTGGCGGGCGCGCTGGGCAACGGCTTCTTGTCCGCGTACGGATGGATGGTGCCCAGGCGCTCCACACCGCCACGACGGCTGCTGCGCCGGGCGCCCAGCAGCGCCGAGAACAGGATCAGCAGCAGGATGGAGACCCAGAGCAGCGTCATCGGACTCGCGTAGTGCCGGAACTTGACCCAGAAGGCACTGGTGTCGTGCCAGGCGAAGGTCTGGTTCTCCTTGACCGTGACACCGCCGTGGGCCCGGCTGGTGTCCACCGCGCTCGGGCCGACACCGGCCACCACGTTGTACGAGACGGTGGACTTGTCGATGCCGCCCACCAGGGAGATCCCGTGGTTGGTCGCGTCCTGGACGGTGTTGCCCCGTACCTCGGCCTGCGAGTCGCGTATATAGACACCGGTCTCGGTGCCCTCGATGATGTTGCCGGTGACCGTGGCCGCCGACACTCCGTCGCGTACGGAGATGCCCTGCCGCGTCTGACCGGTCAGATGGTTGCCGGTGATGGCGACCTTGGTGGCGTCCTCGCGGGCCACGATGCCCATGTCGCCGCCGTCGACCTCGTTGTTCTGCACGCCGACGTTCACACCGCCGAAGACCTCTATGCCGTACCGGCCGTTGTCGCGTGCCGTGCTGTCGGACACCGAGTTGGAGCCGTAGCTGGCGGTGGTCTCACCGGAGGCGGAAGGACCGTTGGCCAGCGGCCGGCCGCTGAGCGTGAAGCCGTTGCCGCCGTTGGACAGCGCCTTGGAACCGGTGACGCGGACCTGCTGGGTGGCACGGGACAGGACGAAGCCGTCGCCGCCGTTGCCCTGGGAGACGGTACGGTCCACGACCACGTTGGTGACGCCGCGGTGCAGCACCACACCGTCCTCCAGGTTGTTGATCACCTTGGTCCGGATGATGTTGGCTCCGGTGGCGCCCGAGAGGAACAGCCCGTACAGATTGCCCGAGATGGTGGAGTTGGTGATCTCGGCGGACACATAGGACAGATCGGGCACCGAGAACCGGCTGTCCGGAGCCGCCAGTTCACCGGCGGGCTGAGCGATCACACCGCCCGCGCGGGGCGTCTGCTCCGACTCCTGCTCGGCCTTGTCGTCGGCCGCCGCCAGCTCACGCCGGTTGAGATCCTGCTCGCCGTCCGTGTACTTGATGTTGCCGGTGTCGGGCCGGTCGGTGCCGGTGAGACTGAGACCGCCGGTACGGCCGCTCCAGAAGCCCAGATCGGAGACCTCGGAATGGGTCATCGAGAACTGGCCGCCGATGGCGCGCACATAGGCCCGCCCGTCCCGTACGTCCGTGTCGGGCTTGTTGGTGGCGGGATCCCAGCTGCTGATCCGCATCGGCGCCTGCGGAGTGCCCTCCAGGGTGAGCCGGCCGCCGAACGAGACGATGGAGACAAAGCCTCTGCTGTTGCTCGCCAGCCGCAGTGTCAGCCCGCCCGGGCTGGACAGCTTCAGCTTCGCGCCGGCGAGCAGATAGATGTTCTCGGTCAGCAGGTACGAGCCGTCGCGCTTGCTGCGCACAAAGGTCTGTGGCGCGAGTTTGAGCAGGTCGGAGACGCCGTACGGCTGGGTGCGCGGTGTGAACACCAGGGTGTAGCCGCCACCGGTGTCCAGCCGGTACGGCCGCGTCCACTTCTGGCCCTTCAGCGGAGCGACGGCGGCCACCGCGCGGACCTGGTCCAGCCGGTGGTCCTCCTCGGCGACGAGCGCGGTCTCGTTCTCGGCGTCCTCGGCCGTGGTGATCTGCTGTCCGTCCTTCCCGTCCCCGCCGTCGGCCGGCGCGGCGAAGGACGCGGGCGCCGACGAGCCGAGGAACAGGGTTACGGCGAGAGGCAGTACGGCCGCGAGGCGCGCGGTACGAAGGCTCCGCCACCCGAACCGCCTGCGCGCGCGTCCGTACCCGCGCCCGAGTCCGTGCCCGTACCCGAGTCCGTGCCCGTGCTCGTACCCGAGTGCGTGCCCGTGCTCGTACCCGGGCTGTCCGCCCGCGCGTCCGTGCTCGCGTCCCTGCTCATGTCTGTGCTCGTGAGTCATCTCTGGACCACCCCTGCTCGGGAAGCCGCGTCGGACGAAGCCGCGCCGGAGGCCTGGCCGGGCACGGAGGCCGCGCCCGGGATCGCGCCCGCCCGGCCCGCGTTGATGAGGGAGGCGGAGTCCTGTCCCTCGCCGCCCACGCTGGTGCTGGTACGGGTCAGCCAGCCCTGCTTGTTCATGGTGACGAAGGCGTACAGCTTGATCGGCAGTGAAATCATGATGACCACCAGCGCCAGCAGCGGCAGCAGGAAGATGTCCTGCGGATATCTGCGCAGATGGGAGTAGCCGCGGATACCGCGTCCCACGATGAGCCAGATCAGTACGAGCACCACGCCCCGCCCGTTCAGCTCCAGCCTGCTGAAGAGCAGATAGCCCAGCGCCATGCCCATCGTCACCGGCGTCAGCAGGATCTGGAGCACGGTGATCTTGGTGACCAGCGGTGCCTGCCAGAGCCAGCCCTTGTAGAGCGCGGTCAGATAGCAGCGGTAGGAGTTACGGCTCCAGCGCACACGCTGCTTCACAAAGGCGGAGAGCGAGGACGGGAACATCGACAGCGCCCGCGCGGACGACTGGTGCACCGTCCTGTAGCCGGACGCCAGCACCAGCCAGGTCAGCCGGCCGTCGTCACCGGCCACACAACGGCGGCCGAGGAAGAACTCGTTCTCCAGGTTCTCCAGCACCGGCTCGATCGCCGAGCGCCGGTACGCCGCCGTACGGCCGGACAGACACGCCACCGCGCCCGCCCGTCCCATGGCCGGGACGTAGTCGTAGTAGCGGAGGTTGACCAGCCAGTCGGCCACCCGCCGCCAGACGCTGGTCTCTCTGAGATAGACGTTCTGCTGGGTGCCGACGCCGCCGACCTCGGGATCGATGAACGGCATCTGGACCGCCGCCAGCAGTCCGGGCTGCCAGCGGGTGTCCGAGTCGACCAGTACGACGAGTTCGCTCGTTGCGGCCCGGATGCCCACACCCAGGGCCGACCGCTTGCCGCGGTGCTCGAACGCCAGCACCCGCACCCGCGGATCCTCCACCTGCGCCAGTCTGCGAAGTACTTCCGTGTCCTCCACGTCCGGCACGATGATGATCTCGGCCGGATCCTGGTTCAGCCAGGTCTCCAGACAGTCCATCAGGATGTCCGGATCCTCGCGATAGGCCGGGACCACGACCGAGACCGTGGTACGGAAGTCGTTCACCACCGGTCTCGCGAAACGGGAGAGCACCGCACGGTAGAGCCACAGCGCCCACACGAAGGCGCCGGCCAGGCCCAGTGGCATCACCTCACGCCACGATGTTTCTCCTACCGCCGTGACGATCCATGACCATATTTCATCGAAAAAGCCCGACACCTACCGTGCCCCCCACCCCACATGGCGACTGATTTGAGTCAGATATGCGCGTGACGCGCAACTGTACGGGAGAATCTAGGGCCAATGTGAGTAACTCTTCACACCTGAAACGCAGGGTTCACTCACTCTTCTCCGGATACCTCCACACCTCGGTCACCGTTGGTGAACAGGGCCCGCGAGGAGAGGCCGGCGGAGAGGGCAAGGGAGAGAGCAGGGGAGGGGCGGACGGAGCCCGGAGGGCGGTCAGGCGACCTCGTCCAGGCCGGGCACGACCATGAGCGGTGCCGCGGTGTCCGGCAGGACCAGAGGCTGTTCGGTCCAGATGCATTTCCCGGTGGCCGTGTACCGGGTGCCCCAGTGCTCGGAGAGCGCGGCGACCATCTGGAGCCCGCGCCCGCCCTCGTCGGTCTCGGTGGCGCGCCGGATGCGGGGCGTCGTGGGGCTGCCGTCGTAGACCTCGCAGACCAGGGTCGTGCTGTGCAGCAGACGCAGCCGTACAGGGCCTCGGGCATGCCGTACGACATTGGCGATCAGTTCGCTGACGAGCAGTTCGGTGGTGGTCACCAGGTCTTCGAGATGCCAGGCGGCGAGCTGTTCGCCCACATGCTTCCGGGCGGTGCCCGCGGACTGCGGATCGTCGGGCAGGGTCCAGGTGGCTACGGCGTCGGCGGCCAGCCGGTGGGCTCGTACGACGAGCAGCGCGGCGTCGTCGGCGTTCTGCTGGTCGGCCGGGAGCAGATCGGAGGTGAGGGTGTCGCAGAGCTCGTCCAGATCGTCGTCGGGGCGCTCGCCGAGGAGCTCGGCGAGACGGCCCATCCCGGCGTCGATGTCACGGCAGGCCGACTCGACCAGCCCGTCGGTGTAGAAGACCAGAAGGCCGTCCTCGGGGACCGTCAGTTCCACCGTCTCGAAGGGCGGTTCGGCCGCGCCCAGCGGTGGATCGGGGGCCGACTCCGGGAAGGACACGGTGCCGTCAGGGCGGACCACGGCGGGCGGCGGATGGCCGGCGCGGGCGAAGGTGCAGAGACCGCTCGTCGGGTCGTACACCGCGTAGAGGCAGGTGGCGAAGGAGTCGTCGCCGAGCCCGGCGATCAGGTCGTTGAGATGGACCAGGATCTCGTCGGGCGGCAGTTCGAGGTCGGTGAGCGTCCGTACGGCGGTCCGCAGACGGCCCATGGTGACCGCCTCCGGCAGCCCGTGGCCCATGACATCGCCGATGACGAGGACGACACGACAGCCGGAGACCGGTATGACGTCGTACCAGTCGCCGCCCACGTCCATGCTCTGCCCGGCGGGCAGATAGCGGGCGGCGGCGGTGACGGCGGGCAGCGCGGGCAGTGTCTGCGGAAGCAGCGTGCGCTGGAGCTGCTGGGCGCGGCTGTGCTCGGCGTCGTACAGCCTGGCCCGTTCCAGCGCGTGCGAGACCAGACCGCTGACCGCCATCAGCAGTGTCTGTTCCTCGCCGGTGAAGTGGTGCGGCTCGTCGAAGGCGATCACACAGACGCCGATGGCCCGCCCGGAGACGATCAGCGGCAGGAACGCCCAGGCCTGTTTGCCTATCGCGACCGGCCGGTCGGCGTGCTCCGGATAGGTCCGTACGTACTCCTCCGGCGTGGCGCAGAACCAGGGCGCGCGGGTGCGCAGCCGGTCGGCGCCGGGCGACCTCACCGACATCGACGCGCCGCTGACCTTGTTCAGGAACGCCTGGGGATAGCCGACGCTGCCGACGACCCACATCCGGTCGTCCTCGTTGACCTGGATGATCAGTCCGGAGGCGCCGAACGGCGGCAGCACGCGCCGGGCGACGGCGTCGGTCACATCCTGGGTGGTGATCGCCTCGGCCAGATCGGCGGTCAGCTCCTGGATACGGGCCGCGCGTTCCGCTGCCCGCCGTTCGGCCGCCACCCGGTCCGCCTCGCGCTGTCTGGCCTCCGTGATGTCGGCGAAGTAACAGGCCAGACCGTCGGGTACGGGAACGAGCCGGATATGGAACCAGCGCCCGGTGTCCGGCCACTCCGCGTCGAAGCCGACGGCGGTCGCTCCGGCGGCGGTCTCGCGGCAGCGGGACTCCAGGCCGGGCACCCGCCGTACCACCGGCACATCCCACAGCACGGCGCCGACCAGTTGACGCCGGGAGGAGTTCAGCAGGCGCTCCGCCTGCACATTCACGAAGGTGATCCGCCACGCGCCGTCCAGGGACAGGAATCCGTCGCTCATGAAGCGCAGCGCACGGCGGATGGCATCACGGCCGATGCCCGACTCGGTGCTGTCCCACGCCGTGCCCACGACGCGGTAGGGCCGTCCGTCGCCGTCCGACTCCGCGCGTCCGCGGACATGGGCCCACATCGTGGTTCCGTCGTCGGGGCGGCGCACCCGGTACTCCAGGTCGATCAGTCCGAACGTACGCACCGCCTGGTCCCACTCGCCGGCCACCCAGGGCCGGTCGTCGGGATGGATGATGCTCATCCAGGTCTCGGTCCGGCCGTCGTAGGTGTCCGGATCGAAGCCGAACGTCTCCAGCAGGGAGTCGTCGACATGGAGGCGTCCGGAGGGCGCGTGCAGCTCCCAGGAGCCGATACGTGTCGCCCGGAGCACATCCTCCGCCTCGGGCGTCTCCGGAGTCCCTGGCGCCGGCGCGTACGTCGTCCCCGACACATCGGGCGTCCCTGGCGCATCGGGCGCCCCCGGCACGGCCTGCCGATCCGGGGGCGTGACGACGGGTTCCCCGGCGCGTCGGAGGCGTTCGGCGGCCCATGCCGCGACGGCCCGAAGCGTCTCCTGCTGTGCGGCGGCCGGCTCGCCGGGAGTGGTCGTCACCACGGAGAGCGCCCCGAACGGTCCCTTCCGGGAGATGAGAGGTGTGGACACCATGCCGGTGCCAAGACCGGCGGGAGCGGGCAGCCATACGGTGCTGCCCTCGCGCACGGCCTCCGTCGGAGCCTTCGGAGCGCCGTCCGGTATCCCATCCCACGATCGGGTGAACGCTCTGGGCAGACCACTGACGGCCACGAGATACATGCGCTGGGTGTTCGCCGACCCGCGTAGATGAACCGCCCCGCCGAGGCCGCCGAACTCCGCGACCGCCTGCTGGAGGGCGAGCCGCAGCACCTCGGTCTCCGGGAGAACGGCGTCCACGGCATTCAGCAAAGCCAGCCGCTCGTTCATATGCGCCAATCATAGCCAAATCGGATGAGAAGCGTGCTTGTGGGTCCATGGTGTCCCTTACCCCGCACAAGCACCACTCCTTCCGGGTCTATCCGGGTCCGTCCGGGTGCCGCTAGCTGATCAGCTCCCTGCCCGACTTGACGGCGTCGGTGCTGCCCTTGACGACGCCCTTGGCGGCAGCCACCTTCCTGCTCACTTTGTCGCCGATGACGCCCTCCACCACCGGGCCGGCCTCTTCGCCGACGGCCGACGCGGTCTTGGCGGTGCTGCTCAGGGTGTCGCCGAGATCGGCCGCCTGGGCCGCGGAGGGAAGGACGGCGGCCAGCAGGGCGGAGCCCGCCGCGGCGAGGAGAAAACGATGCGAGTTCATGATCGGTACAACGCGCGGAAGCGCTCCAGGGCACGCGACTGGCGCCCGGCGGCCGGCGGCCACCGGCCGGGCGCTCCACGGGTGTCCGGTCACGGTAGGCAGCGGTTCCTCTTGCGGATAACCACGGCCTAGCGTGAATGCATGAACACCAACGCGAACACCAACACCGACCGTAAGGGCGCCTTCGCGGATACGACGATGCCCGCCGTCGCGTACCGCAAGAGCCTGCCCATCGACGATCCGCAGAGTCTGGAGGACATCGAACTGCCCGTCCCCGAGCCCGGTCCGCGCGATCTGCTCGTCCAGGTGGAGGCCGTCGCGCTCAATCCGGTGGACTGCAAGGTCCGTCGGAACACCGATCCCGGCGGGAAGCCCAAGGTCCTCGGCTGGGACGCGGCCGGCACGGTCGTCGCGGTCGGCGACGAGGTGGAGCTGTTCCGCGTCGGGGACGAGGTGTTCTACGCCGGTGCGGTCGACCGGCCCGGCGCCAACTCCCGCTTCCACGCCGTGGACGAGCGCCTCGTCGGCCCCAAGCCCGCCACGCTCGGTTACGCCGAGGCGGCGGCGCTTCCGCTGACCGGGCTCACCGCGTGGGAAGGGCTCTTCGACCGGATGGGGCTGCGCACCGGAGCCCTGGAGCAGACCGGAGCACTGCTGGTGACGGCGGCGGCGGGCGGAGTCGGCGCCATGGTCGTACAGCTCGCGCGGGCGCTCACCAGTCTGACGGTGATCGGTACCGCCTCGCGCCCGGAGACCGTCGAGTTCGCCCGCAGGATGGGCGCCCACCACCTGGTCGACCACCATCGCCCGCTGGTCGAGCAGCTCAAGGAGGTGGCTCCGGACGGGATCGACTACATCTTCGGCACGGTGGCCACCGACCGGAACATCAAGGCGTATGCCGAAGTCCTCAATCCGTTCGGGCACATCGTGTCGATCGACGACTACGACTCGCTCGACATCGGTGTGCTCAAGCGGAAGAGCCTGTCCTTCCACTGGGAGTTCATGTTCACCCGCTCGCTCTTCCGCACTCCCGACCGACAGAAGCAGGGCCATGTCCTCGCGCAGCTCGCCCGCCTTGTGGACCAGGGAGCGCTGACGACGACCGCCACCCGCGATCTCGGTCCCGTCAACGCGGCCAACCTCCGTGAGGCGCACCGGATCCAGGAGTCGGGCACCTCGATCGGCAAGATCACTCTCAGTGGTTTCTGATCACATCCGGCCTACCCTGAAACATTTCCGCGGGCCCACCGCGTCGATGAGTTGTAGGGACGTGAGCAGCAGGAACGGGGACCGCGTGGCGAGCAGCCGCGCGGACCCAGGGACCGGGATCGGGGACGAGTATGCGGCGCGTGGCGCTGTTCGGACGCATCGGCGGGGAGGGCGTATCCACCTCCCGCGCCGATGACTTCAGAGAGTTCGCGGCCGGCCGCACCAACCATCTCTTCCGCTCCGCATGCCTTCTGACCAGCGGCGACACTCATCTCGCCGAGGATCTGGTGCAGGAGACCCTGGGCCGGATGTACGCACTGTGGGGCCGGGTCTCCCGGATCGACAATCCCGCGGCGTACGCGCAGACCGTTCTCGTCCGTACCTTTCTCACCCATCAGCGGCGGCGCTCGGCCACCGAACGGCCTCTCGGCGAGATTCCCGACACGGCCGCGCTCCCGGGCGACGATCCCGCCTTACGTGTCGCGCTCCTCGACGCGCTCGGACGTCTGACGCCCAAGGACCGTGCGGTGGTGGTACTGCGGTACTGGGAGGACCGCAGCATCGACGAGACCGCCGAGACGATGAACGTCAGCCCGGCCGCCGTGCGCACCAGATCGGTGCGGGCGCTGGCGAAGCTGCGCGCGCAACTGGGCGGCCGATTCACCGAGTTCGCCGACCGCTGACAACTGATTCCGTCCGGCTGAACGAACAGGAAGCGGGGTCGAACCATGCCCTCCGACAACCATTCCGACCGAGCCCAGGACCGAGCCCTCGAAGGGCCTTCCGAGGACGTGTCCTTCGAGGACGGACTCGCCGAGGCGATACACCGCACCGGCGACACCTTCGCGCCTCAGGACCGGGCCGTCCTGGTGAACAACTCTGTGACGCGTGGCCGCCGCCTGCTGGCCCGACGCCGTACGGCCGCGGTGACGGGCAGTGTGCTCGCCCTGGCGGCCGTCGGTATCGGCGGCGGGTACGGAGCCGGCCTGCTGGGCCCGGACCAGAAGGCCGCCGGGGAGGTCGGGAAGGCCGGGAAGGCCGAGAGCGCCCAGTGGGCGGCGGAGCCCCCGGGGACGATCACCGGTCCCACGGCGGCGGGCGGCGGGAGTATGACCGCGATTCTCGCCCGGCTGCTGCCCGCCGGAAAACTGAGCGAGACACGGGAGCGCCAGATCGGCGAGAGCGGCGGGCCCAGCGTGGTGGGAGTCTTCGACGACGGCAGGGGCAAGGCCGGGATCTCGGTCTCGCTGTCCCGCGCCAACGGCCTGAACAGCGCCCAGCAGGCAACCTGCCCCGACAGGGTCTTCACGCCGTACGACGACTGCACGGAGACGGAACTGGCCGACGGCGCCCGGCTCGTGATCTTCCAAGGGTACGAATATCCCGACCGGCGCGAGGACACCAAGAACTGGCGGGCCGAACTGCTCACCTCCGACGGCTTTCTGATCAACGCGAATGAGTACAACGCGCCGTCGCAGAAGGGCGCGAAGATCTCCCGGGCCGACCCGCCGCTGAATCCCGGGCAGTTGACGGCCCTGGTCACCTCGGACAAGTGGCGCGGAACGCTGAACCGGCTGCCTCCGACACCGCCGACGGGCAAGGAGCCCGCGGACGGCACCACCGGTGGGGTGGACGGAACCGTGACCGGGATCGATGCCGGCAAGACACTCGTCTCACTGCTTCCCCGCGGGTTGAAGGTGACCGGCCAGGGCGGCCAGGGCGCGGAATACGCGTATGTGGTGGTGGACGACGGCAAGGGCCTGAGCATGGTGCAGATCAATGTCCAGCCCGGTAGTTCGGACCTCGCCAAGGAACTGTTCACCAAGGCCACCACGCTGCCGGACGGCACACTGCTGGCGACCCAGCAGGGACCGGGCGACAAGGGTGTTCCGGGCGGCGCCATGTGGACCGCCGACACTCTGCGGCCCAACGGTCTGCGCGTCGTGATCTCCGCCCTGAACGCCGGTGGCCCGCACAGCGCGCCCTCCCGCAGCACGCCCGCGCTGACCATGAAGCAGCTCATCGCGATCGCCACCAGCAAGAAGTGGCGCGCGATCCCGTAACCGCCTGTCGCATCCGCTCCTCAGCCAGGGCGCCTCGCTGCCTTCCTCCTCACTTCGCGTCGGAGTACCGCTCCACCGTCGACGTCGTGAACGGGAACCGCACCGGCGTCTCTCCGAAGGCGATCCGCCCGGCCAGCTCACCGGCCGCGCGGATCGCCTTCGCGACCTCCGCCGACTCCTCCTCCGGGCAGTGCACGATCACCTCGTCATGCTGGAAGAAGACCAGCTCGGCCCGCATGTCCGCGGTCGCCCGGCGCAGCGCCGCCAGCATCAGCAGGGCCCACTCGGACGCGCTGCCCTGGACGACGAAGTTACGGGTGAAACGGCCACGGGCCCGGCCGTTCGACGACGCGTAGCCCGGAGTGAACTCACCGCCACCGCCCGCCGTTTCATCCGCGCCCCGCCCTGTGCCCGATCCCGTTCCCGGTCCCATGGGTATCTCCTGTGGAATCCCGGCCTCGTCGGCGTCCTCCGCACCGGCCGCCCGAGGGCTCGTCCGCCCGAGCCAGGTCCGTACGAGCCTGCCCTCCTCGCCCGCCCGCGCGGCCTCGTCCACATAGGCCACCGCCAGCGGGAATCTCCGGCGCAGCGCGGCCAGATTCTTCAGCCCGTCGCCGGAGGTCTGGCCGTAGACCGCTCCCAGCAGCGCGACCTTCGCATGGGCCCGGTCGCCGGAGAACGCCCGGTCGGAGAGCGCCGTATACAGATCGCCGTCGTGTCCTGCCACCTCCATCAGCCCGGGATCACGGGAGATCGCGGCCAGCACCCGAGGCTCCATCTGATCGGCGTCCGCCACCACCAGCCGCCAGCCCTCGTCGGCGACGACCGCGCGCCGGATCACCCGCGGGATCTGGAGCGCTCCGCCGCCATTGGTCGTCCAGCGGCCGGTGACCGTACCGCCCGGCTGATACTCCGGCCGGAACCGGCCGTCGCGCACCCAGTCCTGGAGCCAGCTCCAGCCGTGGGCCGTCCAGATCCGGTAGAGCTTCTTGTACTCGATCAGCGGCTTGACCGCCGGATGGTCGATCTCCTCCAGCTCCCAGCGCCGCGTCGAGCGCACCTTGATCCCGGCCCGCGCGAAGGCCTTCACCACCTCCGCGGGCAGATCGGGCCGCACCCGCCGCCCGAAGGCCTCCGACACCTCGTCCGCCAGCTCGGCCAGCCGCCTGGGCTCGCCTCCGCCCGCGTAGCGCTCGCCGAGCAGCTCGTGCAGCACCTCCCGGTGCACATCGGCCCGCCAGGGCAGTCCCGCGCGGTGCATCTCGGCGGCCACCAGCATCCCGGCCGACTCGGACGCCGTGAGCAGCCGCATCCGGCCCGGGTGCTCGGCGGCCAGGTGTCTGCGCTGTTGCTCCGCGTAGACATCGAGCAGTCCCGCGAACGGGATTCCCGCGCCCGCGTGCGGCTCGAACAGCGAGGACTGGGAGCCCGGCTCCGCCGAGCGGGCCGGCGGATCGGGCGGCACCGGCGCGTTCCGCAGCCGGGCCCAGGCCGCGGCGGCCGATCTGGGCTCACCGAGCCGCCCTTCGTGGCCGAGCAGCAGCAGCTCCGCCACCTCGATGTCATAGCACCGCTCGATCCGCACGCCCGCCGCGAGCAGCCGTGGATAC
>NZ_FMDK01001068.1 GCF_900091995.1 Streptomyces sp. MnatMP-M17 | reverse complement strand
CTCGGTAGCTCGCTGGGCTCATAACCCAGAGGTCGCAGGTTCAAATCCTGTCCCCGCTACGCGAAGTCAAGGGCCCGGATCCAACAGGATCCGGGCCCTTGACGTATGTCCGCCGTGTCCGGCCCCACGAACGGTGTTTCAAGGCGCGGGACTTGGGCCCGAGCGTGTTTGACTTGTCTCTCTGTGGGCATGTCGACAAAACGCTGAAGTGACCTTGTGGGTCGCGGTATACCTGCTGTACGCGGGTGGCAGGTGGTGCGACGATGGAAATTATGGGGGATAGGACAACTCTGTTGGAGACAGGGCGGTTTGTGCAGCGCCATGCGGCAGGCGCGGCCGACGCCGCGAACGCCGCGGATTCTCTTGGTGCCACGGGCGCCGGAGCCCCGCACACGGCCGGTGTGGCCCCGCACCCGGCCGGCCCGGAGGACACCGCCGACGCCGAGACCGAGGCACGCCACCGCCGGGCCGCCGACGCCGGGGACGTCGCGTCGATGAGCGTGCTCGGCGCCCTGCTGCTGCGCCGTGGCGATCTTGACGGAGCCGAGCCGTATCTGCGGGCCGCGACCTCCGAGGGCGACCGCGCCGCCGCCAACAATCTGGGTGTTCTGCTGCATCAGCGCGGCTATCCGGACGAGGCGGCCGGCTGGTGGCGTATCGCCGCCGTCGCCGGATCCGCCGCCGCGGCCCATGCCCTGGGCCGCCACCACCGTGAGCTGGGCGACGAGCCGGCCGCGGAGTACTGGCTGCGCCAGTCCGCCGAGCAGGGCCATGCCCTCGGCGCCTATGCCCTCGCCGATCTGCTGGAGCACCGCAGCGATGTCGGGGCCGAGCGCTGGCTGCGCGCCGCCGCCGAGCAGGGACACCGCGAGGCGGCGTACCGGCTCGCCAGGACGCTGGAGCGCCGGGCCCGTGAGACGGCCCGCGCCGGAGCCGGCCCTGTCCACCGCAGAGGTACGGGCCTGACGGCGCCGGGCGGCAGCGGTACGGGCGGCCACCGGACCGGACGTACTGGCACCCACCGCGACAGCACTGGTACGCGTATGAACACCGGGAGCCATACCGGTCCGCGGCACACCGGCACGGGCATGGACGCCACCGGTGGCGCCGACGCGCCCGCGCTCCTTGCCGAGGCCGCCCAGTGGTACCGGCAGGCAGCCGCCCGTGGCCACCGCAGGGCCGCGCTGCACCTCGGCGCGATTCTGGAGAAGCGCGGCGAGCTGAAGGAAGCGGGCCGCTGGTATCTGACCTCCGCCAGGGACGGCGACGCGCGGGCGGCCTGCGCCCTCGGCTTTCTGCTGCGCGACGCGGGTGACGAGGAGAGCGCGGCCATCTGGTGGCTGCGCGCCGCGCAGGAGGGCGACGGCAATGCCGCCAACGCCCTCGGCGCGCTGCACGCCGCCCGAGGCGAGCAGCAGACCGCCGAGCGCTGGTACCGCGCCGCGATGGACGCCGGCGATGTCAACGGCGCGTACAACCTCGGGCTGCTCTGCGCCGCCCAGGACCGCACCGTCCAGGCCGAGCAGTGGTACCGCCGCGCCGCCTACGCGGGCCATCGCGAGGCCGCCAACGCGCTCGCCGTGCTGCTGTTGCAGGCCGACGATCCGACCGGCGCCGAGCCCTGGTTCTCCAAGGCGGCCGAGGCGGGCAGCGTGGACGCCGCGTTCAATCTGGGCATCCTGTATGCCGGGCGGGACGAGGACCGTACGGCCCTGCGCTGGTACGAGCGCGCCGCCGCCGCGGGCCATACGGAGGCGGCCCTCCAGGTCGGTATCGCCTGTCTGCGGGACGGCGACGAGCGCTCGGCGGAGCGCCATCTGCGTTGCGCCGCGGGCGGCGGCAGCGCCGAGGCCGCGTTCCGGCTGGCCACGCTGCTCGACTCGCGCCAGCCGCCGCCAGGACCGCCCGCGCTCGGCGAGCCGTA
>NZ_FMDK01000168.1 GCF_900091995.1 Streptomyces sp. MnatMP-M17 | reverse complement strand
CTGGTCCCCCTGCCACAGCGGCAGCCACTTGTCCTCGGCGGCCGACCAGCGCTCGGCGGTCACGGACCCGCTGGAGTCCTCGCGCAGCCCGCCGAAGGACAGCACATCGCCGTTGCCCATGATCGTGGCCGACGGATACCAGTGGCCGTCGTTCATGTCGTTGGTCCTGCTGTAGGTCTCGGTGACCGGATCGAAGATGTACGAGTCCTTGTAGCCCTGGTAGCCGATCGTGCCGTCGGCCGACGGATAGCCCTTGTTGCCGCTCATCACCAGCACCCGGCCGTCGGAGAGCTGGACATGGCCGGCGCAGAACATGTCGTCGGGCGTGGGGACCATACGGTACGAGCCGTCCTCCGGGTCGTACACGGCGGAGGTGAACGTACCGGCCTCGAACATGTCCGTGTTGTTGCCGGAACCGGCGATCAGCAGCACCTTGCCGTTGTTGAGGACCACCGAGTGCATCGAGCGCACAGGATTCTCCGTCGGCAGGACCTCCCACCTGCCGTCCGCACACTCCTGGGCGGTCCCGGTGCACTCGGGCTCGACGGGCGGCAGCGCCACCTCTTCCATGGCGTAGTCGTCGGTGGTCACACTGCCCGTGCCGTACACCGACACACCCCAGGTGATCCGGTCGGTGCCGGGCGGTACGGCCGGAGTGCGGACCTCGGCGCGCTGGTAACCGGCGCTCAGATCAAGTGTCTTGAGGTCGGTCCAGTACTGCCAGCCGGCCGTGGTGTCATGCCGGAAGAGTGTGATCGCCGCGTCCGGTGTGGTCGACTTGTACCAGAGGGACAGGTCGTACTGCCGGTCCGGCACCACATCGGGCGCACACTCCACGGACTCCGTGATCAGCGCCTTGCGGTCGCCGTCGACACGGCGTGTCAGCTCGACCTTGAGCGCCTTGGTGCCGGAGTGGGCGTCGGCGACGGTCGCGAAGCTGAAGTCGTTGTCGCCCCAGCCGGACTGCTCCCAGCAGTACGGCATCGCTCCGGCGCCGCCCGCGCCCGCCGTCTCGAAGCCCGGGTTCTTGATGAGGTTCACACCGGCCGCGGCGGGCTGCTGCGCGCTGAGCAGCAGCCCGGCCGTGAGCGCGGCGACGGCGAGCAGGGCGGTACGGCGGCTGCGCCGCGCGGGCG
>NZ_FMDK01000271.1 GCF_900091995.1 Streptomyces sp. MnatMP-M17 | reverse complement strand
GGTGGGGGGGGGGGGGGGGGGGGGGGGGGGGGGGGGGGGGGGGGGAGCCACTCGGGCGAGGCGTTCCATCTCGACCTCGTCCGCGTGATGCTCGCCGAGCACGGGCTGACGGAGGACGATCTGCGGACACCGCCTGATCTGCCGCTGGACCGGATCGCGGCGGAGGCGCATCTCGCGGCCGGCGGAGTGCGTGAGCGGATCCTGATGAACTGCTCGGGCAAGCATGCGGCGATGCTGGCGGTCTCCGCCCTGAACGGCTGGTCCAAGGACGGTTATCTGGAGCCGGACCATCCGCTCCAGCGGCTGGTCCGTACGGTGATCGAGGAGACGGCGGAGGAGCCGGTTCCCGCGGTCGGTACGGACGGCTGCGGTGCGCCGCTGATGGCGATCAGCCTGACCGGGCTGGCCCGCGCCTTCCGCCACTTCGTACTGGCCGCGCCGGGCACGGCCGAGCGGCGGGTGGCGGACGCGATGCGCGCCCACCCGGAGTATGTGGCGGGCACACACCGTTCGGACACCTGGTTGATGAGAGAAGTGCCGGGCACGCTCTCCAAGATGGGCGCGGAGGCGGTCCAGGCGGTGGCGCTGGCGGACGGCCGGGCGCTGGCGTTCAAGATCGACGACGGTGGTGTCCGGGCGACAGGTCCTGTGCTGGCGCGTGCGCTCGAACTGCTGGGCGTGGAGGCCGAGGTGGTCGGACGTATCGGCCGGGCACCGCTGCTGGGCGGCGGCGCGGAGGTCGGCGAGGTCCGCGCGGTGTTCTGAGCGTGCGGCGTTCCGGCCGTGAAAGCCGCGCAGGGAGCGGCGCTGAAAGCGACCGTGAAAATCTGGATGCGCCGGGCCGCCCGTACGGCTTAGCGTGCGGATCATGAGCCTTGAGGTCCGTACCGTCACCGAATCCGAGTTCCCCGACTGGCACCGAACCCTGAACACCGGGTTCCTGAGGCCGCCGGGCGGCGCGGACGAGGTGATGGCGGGACGGCTCGCCCGGAGCGATCTGAACCGTACGCGCGGTGCCTTCGACCAAGGGCGCTGCGTCGCGACCTTCCGGTCCTTCGCACAGGAGCTGACGGTGGTCGGCGGCGCCGTGCTGCCCGCCGACGCCGTCACCAATGTGACCGTCTCGCCCACGCACCGCAGGCGCGGGCTGCTCGGCCGGATGATGGCCGCCGATCTGACGGCGGCGAAGGAGCGCGGCGACGCGGTCGCCACGCTGATCTCCGCCGAGTACCCGATCTACGGACGGTACGGCTTCGGGCCCGCCGCCGGTGTCGCCGAGTGGGCGATCGACGTGCCGCGTTCCGGCCTCGATCCGCGCTGGTCGGGCCCGGTCGACGGCAGCAGGATCGATCTGACGGACGGCGCCGACGTACGGAAGACCGGTCCCGAGCTGTACGAGCGCTTCCGGCTGAGCCAGCACGGCGCGACGAGCCGCGACGAGCACTGGTGGCGGCTCAACACGGGCGAGGCGCCCAGCGGCCAGCCGTGGACCGAGCCCTTCTACGCCGTCTACCGCTCCGCCGCCGGTGAGATCGAGGGCCTGGCCGTCTACGCCTCCGACGGCGAGTGGGGCGACGGCAAGCAGCCGATGAACACCGCCTCCGTACGGAACCTGATCGCGGTCACTCCGCGCGCCGAGCGTGCCCTGTGGCAGTTCATCTGCTCGATCGACTGGATCACCACGGTCAGGACGGGACACCGCGCCCTGGACGATCTGCTGCCGCAGTTCCTGCCCGATCCGCGCGCGGCACGGATCGTGACCCAGGCCGACTTCCTGTGGGTCCGGATCCTCGACGCGGTACGGGCGCTGGAGGCCCGTTCGTACGCCGTCCCGGGTGCGGTCGTGCTGGACATCCACGACAGGGCGGAGCTGGCGGGCGGCCGGTTCCGGCTGGATGCCTCACCGGCCGGCGCCACCTGTGTGCCGACCACGGAGTCGCCCGATCTCGTGCTGGACGTACGGGAGTTGGGCGCGCTGTATCTGGGCGACGAATCCGTGCTGCGGCTGGTGGCGCTGGGCGCGGTGAGCGAGGAGCGGCCGGGCGCGGCGGCGGTGGCGGAGCGGCTGTTCCGTACGCCGAGGCGGCCTTGGTGTCCGGACGTTTTTTGAGGCACGGACGGGTTGTTCAGGTCGTACGCGGGCTCTGGGCCCAGGCCGTACGCGCCTTGAACAGTACGCCCGAGAGCCCGAGCGCCACCGCCAGGATCCCGGCGCACCAGGCCGACGCGAAGGAAGACATCGTCGAGCGTGGCGCTGTGGACCGTGAAGCGCGTCACTTCCGTACCGTCCGGGTCGATCTCGTCCAGCAGCGCCCGTACATGGGCAGCGATGCCGTCGGTCGGCAGACCGAGAGTCAGGCTCTCGGGCGAGTGGTGCACGGCCCGGGACACGAGGCGCAGATAGGCCTCGGGAGCGGTCAGTACATGGTGGCGTGGTGGGAGCGCGGGATGGTGGCGCTGGACGGCACGGGGCTGGACGACGGCACCAAGATCTCGGTGATTCTGCTGGTCAGCGGGAGCCCGAGGGCGCGCGGTTCCGGTGAGGCTTACGGTGGTCGGGGACGACGAGTGCCGGAGCCTCGGCAGAACCTCGGCGAAGGGTGAGCCATGAAGTGCACAGTCCTGGGGGGACGCGGCCTGATCGGTTCACAGGTGGTCGAGCGGCTGACGGCGGCCGGCCACGAGGTCGTACCCGCCTCCAAGTCCACAGGCGTCGATGTGATCAGCGGCAAGGGCCTGGACCAGGTTCTCGACGGCGCCGACGTGGTGGTCAATCTGACGAACTCGCCCGCCTTCGACCAGTCCTCCGTCGCCTTCTTCGAGACGTCGATGGGCAATGTCGCGGTCGCGGCGGAGAAGGCCGGTGTCCGCCACCAGGTGATTCTTTCGATCGTCGGTGTGGACCAGGTGCCGCAGCTCGACTACTACCGGGCCAAGGTCGCGCAGGAGAACGTCCTCCGGAGCGCGTCGACGCCGTACTCGATCGTGCGCGCCACGCAGTTCTTCGAGTTCGTGGAGGCGGTTCTGTCCTGGACGACCGAAGGTGACACCGTCCGGCTGCCCGCCACCCTCGTGCAGCCGATGGCCGCTTCCGATGTCGCGGGGGG
>NZ_FMDK01000818.1 GCF_900091995.1 Streptomyces sp. MnatMP-M17 | reverse complement strand
CCTGCCGGCATCGGATACGGCTCGATCGGGGGTATCCCCGCCATGACCTTCCTCTCCTGTATGGAATGTGTCGAATCGCTGTGACGGCTGAACGCCGAAGCGTCGAAGCTATGCGGCGCCCACCGGCGTCGACCGGCCGGTCATCCACCAGGCCGATATCACCGAAAGGGCCTGGCCCGGGTTGAGCCGAGGATCACAGAAGGTCGTGTATTTGGCCCCGACCTGATCGATCTGGGACTCGCTCCTGACGCATTCCGTCACATCGTCGGGAGTGGTCTCCAGATGCAGTCCACCTGCTATTCCGCCCGCGTTCCTGACCGCGTACTGGAATTCCGTGACCTCTCGTGTGATCGCTTGCAGAAAACGGGTCTTGAGCCCGTCCGGAGTGCTGACGGTGTTGCCGTGCATCGGGTCGGTGAGCCAGATCACCGGATGTCCCGCGGCGCGGACGGCCTCGACAAGCGCGGGCAACCGCTCGGCCACCGCCTCGGCGCCCATCCGGGCGATCAGGGTGAGCCTGCCCTTCTCCCGCCCGGGATCGAGCCGTTCGCACAGGGCCAGCAGTTCGTCGGCCGTCATGCTCGGGCCGACCTTGCAGGCCACCGGGTTGCCGACCTCGGCGAGCAAAGCGACATGGGCGCCGTCGACCTGCCGGGTCCGCTCGCCGATCCAGGGCCAGTGTGTGGAGGTGAGCAGCAGCTGGCCCTGTTCGTCCCGGCGCACCATGGGGAGTTCGTAGTCGAGCAGCAGCGCCTCGTGGCTTGTCCAGATGGGCGCGCCCATACGTGTCCGTCCGCCCTGGTTCGGCCAGCCCAGATGACCTATGACGTCACGGGCGGACCGATAGCCCGCCAGCAGCCGCTCCGGATCCGCGCGTCGGAGCTCGGGATCGGGTTCCGGGCTGTTGACCATATGGCCGCGATAGACGGGCAGTTCGAGGTCGCCGATCCATTCGGTGGGCTTGGAGCGCGGCTTGGCGAACTGACCGGCCATCCGCCCGGCACGCACCACCGGTTTGCAGGTGTCCATCTGCAACGCGCCCGCGAGCATGTCCAGCAGTCCCGCCTTGCGCGCGACATAGCCCGGAGTGCACTCCGCGGGATCCTCCGCGCAGTCGCCCGCCTGCACCACATGAGCCTTACCCGCGGCGACCCGGGCCAGCAGGGACCGCAGCGTCCGTACGTCCCGGGCATCGACGAGCGCGGGACGAGCCGCCAGCTCCTTCCTGACCTGCTCAACCTGTAACGGATCTTCCCACGGTGGCTGCTGGAGCGCCCTTCTCAGTCGAATATCGACCAGAGCGTTGTCCACTGATTTCTCCAATCGCGAATGGGCGATGAGCAATCGAAGCGAAAAGGTGAATCCGCATAGACAAAAAAGTAATCGCCCGCAGCGCCGGAGCGAATCGCGCCCACACACCGGCGGATCTCCGCAGCGGCCTAAATCATGTGACGAAACGAGTACGCCGCCAACATTCGGCGGCGTACTCCGTCAGGTGACGAATACTTCGTCAGGTGACCACTCACTCCATCAAGTTGCCGCAAGGGCGGCGCAACGTTGAGGCTCTAGCGGGCTCCCACCGGAACCGGTGCAGTTCGCCCGCGCCCGCGACGACACGGGCGACCGCTGCCGGAGAGGGACCTGTGGCGCACTCGTTCCAGTCGAGGCGGACACCGGAGAGTTTCGGCTCCAGGTGAACTCCCCTGCGGGGACGGATGAATTGCCGACCACGGCACGAAGATCAAATGTTTCGGCCGAGCGCCGGTGTCAACGCCCGGTCAGTTTTTCCTCGTTGAGGACAAAGTATGGACGGTGTGGTGCGCCGTCCCTACTCTGGGCGTCGTTCTCGCGCAGAAGTCTGCGTGGAACGCGGCGGAACTCCGCCACCGCACCGCCGGTACGTGTACGAACTCCACTCCGCGGACGCGGGCCGCCCAGGCCCCGCCCACTCGCAGCGCACCAGCAGGAGGACGAGTGCAGCCACACGAGTACCAGAGCGCCCGACACAGCCGACGCGGACCACGGACCATCACTGGTTTACTCCTCGCCGCCCTCATCACCGGAGGTCTCGCCGCGCCCGCGGCCGGCGCCGGGACGAGCGCCTCCGCGAAGACGAGAGCCGCGGCGGAGTCGAGGGCTCCCGCGGAACTGCCGCCTCAGGAGCCCGGCGTCACCCTCCGCGTCTTCGACATCCAGTCGCCGCTCAGCGAGCTCTGCGATCTGAAGCCGGCCCAGACGCCCAATGTCGACAAGCTGATTCCCACGGTCGACTGGTCCTCCACCGAGGGCTTCGGCTTCACCGACAACTTCATGTCGCAGATCATCGGCAACATCAACGTGCCGGCCGACGGCACGTACGCCTTCCGTCTGATCAGCGATGACGGCTCCCGCCTCCTCATCGGCGACCAGCAGGTCATCGACCACGACGGACTGCACGGCGCCGAGCCCAAGGACGGCGAGATCACTCTCACCTCCGGCTACCACGCGCTCCACATCGACCACTTCGACCGTGGCGGCGAACAGCAGGTGACGCTCCAGTGGAAGCCGCCGGGCGCCACCGAATTCACTCTCGTCCCGAACTCCGTGCTCAGCACCGACGCCGGCGTGGTCCGTGTCACCGCTCCCGGCCGCAAGGAGTGCGAGGGACGCTACGACACGCCCGGCGACGGCCTCCCGCTGACCTCGGTCAATCCCGGCTACACGCTGAGCGATCTGCGTCCCGAGGGCTTCGAGCCGCAGGTCTCCGCCATGGACTGGCTGCCGGACGGCCGGCTCGCCGTAACGACCTGGGGCGGCAGTGACAACACCGTGGGAGAGGTCTACCTCCTCGACGGTGTCACGGGTGACACGGGACCGGAGAAGGTCACGTACAAGAAGGTCGCCGACGGGCTGAAAGAGCCGATGGGCATCAAGTACGTCGACGGAAAGCTGTATGTGTCGGAGAAACACCAGCTGACCGAGCTGACCGACACCAATGGCGACGACGTCACCGACACCACCCGCAAGGTCGCGTCCTGGCCGTACGGAGGCAACTTCCACGAGTTCGCCTTCGGGCTGCTCTACAAGGACGGAGACTTCTATCTGAATCTCTCGGTCGCCATCAACTACGGTGGCGCGACGACCGATCCGCAGCCGGCCGCGAACCGTGGCACCACCGTCAAGGTGAACAGGAAGACCGGAAAGGTCACTTACCTGGCGGGCGGTCTCCGTACGCCGAACGGGATCGGTTGGGGCCCGGAGGGCGAGCTCTTCGTCACCGACAACCAGGGCGGCTGGCTGCCTGCCTCCAAGCTCGTCCAGGTGAAGCAGGGCCGGTTCTTCAACCACTACACCAATCCGGACGGGCCGTTCGACGACCGCGCGGCCACAAAGCCGGTGCTCTGGCTGCCGCAGAACGAGATCGCGAACTCGCCGAGCACACCGATGGTGGTCAAGAAGGGCATCTTCGCCGGTCAGATGCTCTTCGGTGATGTCACCTACGGCGGGATCCAGCGCGCCGATCTGGAAAAGGTGGACGGCGAGTACCAGGGCGCGGTGTTCCGCCATACGCAGGGCCTGGAGGCCGGTATCACCCGTATCAGCACGGGACCGGACGGTGCGATCTACGCCGGCGGCCTCGGCGCGGACGGGAACTGGGGCCAGGAAGGGAAACTCCGCTTCGGCCTTCAGAAACTCGCTCCGAACGGCACGAACGTCTTCGACATCAAGACCATGCGCGCCACTCGCGACGGCTTCGAACTCACCTATACGAAGCCGCTGTCGGAGGAGACCGCCGCCACCTTGACGAACGGAGGCTACTCCGTGGAGCAGTGGCGCTATGTTCCCACGCCGGCGTACGGCGGCCCGAAGGTGGACGAGGAGAGCCTGCCGGTCGCGAACGCCCGGATTTCCGAGGACCGCCGTACGGTCCGGCTCTCCATCCCCGGGCTGAAGACCGACCGGGTGGTGCATGTGCGCTCGCCGCGCCCGTTCGCCTCGGCCGACGGCGAGCAACTGTGGTCCACCGAGGCCTGGTACACCCTGAACGCGCGGCCAGGACCCGAGGAGCCCGTCACGTCGTACGACGCCGAGTCCGCGCGGCTCTCCGGCGGCGCGGACATCGACACCGAGCACGCCGGCTACACGGGCGGCGGCTTTGTCGACGGCTTCGGCACCGAGGGCGCCACCGCCACCTTCGAGGTCGAGGCCCCGGCCAAGGGCACCTACGACGTGGGCCTGCGCTACGCCAACGGCCCTCATCCCTTCACCGGCACCAAGACGATCGGCGCGGGCGTCAACGGCGGCCAGACGCGGCAGATCAGCCTACCGTCCACCGGCGCCTGGAACCGCTGGTCCACGCAGACCGAACGGTTCGACCTGCGCAAAGGCCGTAACACCATCACCTACACCTACCGGCCCGAGGACACCGGTCATGTCAATCTCGACATGATCGAGGTACGCCGGGCCGGCAGCCGTATCGATCTGTTCTCCGGCGGCAGCATCTCCTCCGCCTGGCAGCACACCGACGGCCGCGGTGTCGAATGGCCGCGCACCGCCGAGAACTCCGTCGAGGTGTGCTGCGGCGACATCCGCACCAAGCAGTCCTTCGGCGACTTCAGACTTCACGCCGAGTTCCGGGTGCCGAAGCTGCCGCCTGACGTCACCGGCCAGGACCGCGGCAACAGCGGCATCTATCTCCAGGAGCGGTACGAGATCCAGATCCTGGACTCGTTCGGTGTGGAGAATCTCGCCGCGAACGAGGCCGCGGCGATCTACAACAAGAAGGCCGCGGACCTGAACGCCGGCACCGCGCCCGAGACCTGGCAGACGTACGACATCGTCTTCCGCGCGGCCCGTTTCGACGCCACGGGGCAGAAGACCGAGGACGCCAGAGTCACCGTGGTGTGGAACGGCACAAAGGTCCACGACAACGTGGCCGTGGACGGGCCGACCGGCAGCGGTGACGCCGAATCGGCCGCGACAGGAGCGATCCGGCTCCAGGACCACGGCAACAAGGTCCGCTTCAGGAACCTGTGGATCGAGCCGCTGGACTGACGCGGACTGACCTGGACCGGCCCGGACCGATCTGACCTGACCTGGGCCGACCGTCACGTGGGCGATGGCCGGCCCGGTCAGGCCATCGCCCGCGCCAGTCTGCGGTCCACCTGGGACGGTGACATGGCCTGCTCGGCCGCGAGTATCCCGGCGCCGATGACCGCGGCGTTCTCCCCCGTACGGCTCGGCTCGATCCGCAGCACACGGGTGGCCAGCGGATGCGAACGCCGGTACACCGCTTCCCTTACTCCGGCCAGGAGTTGGTCGTGCACGGCGGCCAGGGCGCCGCCGAGCACCACCGTGTCCGGATTGAAGAAGTTCACCAGTCCCGCCAGGACCTCGCCGACCGCCCGGCCCGCTTCACGCACCATGCGTACGGCGTCCCGGTTGCCGGAGGTCACCAGCCGCACCACATCGCTGCCCGAGGCCGCGTCCAGCCCGAGACCGGCCAGTTTCGCCGCGAGCGCGGCCCCGCCCGCCACCGCCTCCAGACAGCCGGTATTGCCGCACCGGCATGGCTCCGTCTGGTCCCCGACCTGGATATGTCCGATGTCGCCGGCGCTGCCCTGGGCGCCGCGGTGGAGCCGGCCGTCGGCCACGATGCCGCAGCCGATGCCCGTACCGACCTTGAGGTAGAGGAGATAGCGGGTGTCGGGAAACGCGCGGCGCTGCTCGGCCAGCGCCATGACGTTCACGTCGTTGTCGACCAGCGCCCGCACTCCGAAGCGCGAGGCGAAGAAGTCCGGGATCGGATACTGGTGCCAGCCCGGCATGATCGGCGGATCGATGGGGCGGCCGGTCGAGAACTCGACAGGTCCCGGCACGCCGACACCGATCGAGCGCAGCGTCCGAGGATCCCGTCCCGTCTCCTTCAGCAGCGCCTGGAGCGCCCGCTCCACCCGGCGCAGTACCGATTCCGGACCGTCCGCGATCGACAGCGGCTCCTTGTGCGTGGCCAGCATCGCTCCCGCGATGTCCGTCAGAGCCACCGCGCAGTGCGAGGCGCCGAGGTCCACGCCGGCCACCAGGTGTCCGGCGGTGCGCAGTTGGAGCCGGCGCGGCGGGCGGCCTCCGGTCGAGTCGCCGGGCGCCGGGGCCGATTCGTCGACCAGGCCGTGCGCGATCAGGGCGTCCACCCGCTGGGAGACCGTGGAGCGGGCCAGCCCGGTGATCCGCGCGATGTCCGCGCGCGTCGTCACGGCTCCGGAACTGATCAGCGCCAGCACCTCGCCGGGCGAGTGGGCGGCGGAACCGCTGTGAGCGGAACCGCTGTGATCCGACGGCACAGGCATGACAGTCACCCTAGGGACGACTTTCGCTGCTCACAAGGCGTCCGCTGTTCGCCTGTCGTCCTAAGTTACCGTCAACTCCCCTGAAAAGGCTGCCTCTTGGACTCTTGACAGGTCAAAGGTGATTCACGACTCTGCACAGCAGACCGCTGACCGAGGAGCCGGCCGATGCTGACCATGCAAGGCGTGTCCAAGAGCTTCCTGGGAGTACGGGTGCTCCACGATGTGGACCTCGGCCTCGAACCGGGTGAAGTCCACGCTCTGGTGGGCGAGAACGGTGCCGGCAAGTCCACCTTGATGAAGATCCTCGCCGGCGAGCACCTCCCCGACTCCGGCACCATCACGATCGACGGCACCGCGCACACCTTCACCCATCCCGCGCAGGCGCAGGCCGCCGGAATCGGCATCATCCACCAGGAGTTCGCACTCCTTCCGCACCGCACCGTCGCCGAGAACGTCTTCCTCGGCCGTGAACCGGTCCACCATGGACTCGTGGACCGCAAGGCCATGGAGCGCCGCACCGGTGAGCTCCTCGCCGAGATCGACGAAACCGGTATCACCGCCCATATGCTTGTCAGGGACCTGACAGTTGCACGCAGGCAGACCGTCGAGATCGCCAAGGCCCTCGCCTCCGATGTCCGGATCCTCGTCATGGACGAACCCACCGCGCCTCTCGCCGACCACGAGAGCGAGCTCCTCGCCGCGCTCGTACGCCGGCTCACCGCGCGCGGCCTCGGCGTTCTCTATATCTCGCACCGCCTGCCGGAGGTCTTCGGCCTCGCGCGGCGTATCACCGTCCTCAAGGACGGCCGCCGCGTCACCACACTGCGTACCGCCGACACCGACGCCGACGAGGTGGTCCGGAGCATGGTCGGGCGGGAGCTGACCGCCTACTATCCGCCGCGTGCCCGCCCGGAGGAGATCGGAGCGGAGCGGCTCACGGTCACCGGCGGCGGCAACGCCCGTATCCGTGACATCGCCCTGACCTTGCGGGCGGGAGAGGTCGTCGGCGTCGCCGGCCTCCAGGGATCCGGACGGACGTCACTGGCGCGCGCCCTGTTCGGCGCGACTCCCTTCACCACGGGCACCATGACCGTCGGCGGCAGCCCGCTGCGGCCACGCCGCCCGCGCCAGGCCATCCGCGCCGGTGTCGCGCTGGTCACCGAGGACCGCAAGACGGAGGGTCTCGCGCTGCACCAGTCCGTACGGGACAACGCGCTGCTCGTCACCCGGGCCGTCCCTCCGCGCGGCGGACCGCCGACGGGCAGGGAGATCACGGCGCTCCTCGAACGCGTACGCCTCCAGGCCCGTGGCGAGGACCAGCAGGCGCTGTATCTCTCGGGCGGCAACCAGCAGAAGGTCGTCATCGCCAAGTGGCTCGCGGCCCGGCCCCAGGTACTCCTGTTCGACGAGCCGACACGCGGTGTCGACATCGGCGCCAAGGCCGCCATCCACACGCTCGTACGGGAACTCGCCCGTGAAGGACTCGCCGTACTGATCATCTCCTCCGAACTCCCCGAGCTGATCGGTATGAGCGACCGGATCCTGGTGATGTCCGAGGGCCGTCTCGTGGGCGAGTTACCGGCCGGCGCGGACGAGGAGAGCATCATGCGGCTCGCCACCGGTGGCCGCCGGAGCGGACGGGAGGACGCCGCGTGACCGCGACCGGTCCCAGGGCGCTCGCCGCGCACCGAGCCACCGCCGCCCGCCCGCGCCGGTCACGGCTC
>NZ_FMDK01000163.1 GCF_900091995.1 Streptomyces sp. MnatMP-M17 | reverse complement strand
CCCGCCGCGCCGCCGATCATCCAGCCGAACGCGGCCAGCACCGGAGCGAGGCCCGCGGCGGCGGCGATGAGTACGGCGACGGGCTGGCGCCAGCCGAAGTTCTCCGCGGCGACCCGCTCCCGGGCGCCGTCGGCGCCGAGCACGGCCGCCGCGATCAGCGCGATGCCGTAGACCAGGGTGGCCGGGCCCGCCCAGCCGGAATTGTTGGAGAGCACCGCGAAGACCAGCGCGAGGAGCGCCACGGCCCAGGCGGTACGGATGGCGAACTGCCGCTCGCCGCGGAGCAGGGCGGCCAGCGCGGCCAGCACCACACCGATCAGCAGGAGACCGCCGACGGCCTTGGGGCCGCCCGGGCTCATACCGAGCAGATCGAACGCGGAGGCCGATCCCGTACCGAACTCCAGGCCCGCCTCGCGGAAGAACGCGGAGGGCGAGGTCACCACCGACAGCGACCAGGGCGCGAGGAGCAGGACGGGCGTACCGAGCCCGGCCAGGACGCGCGTCCCGTAGGCGGCGAGGTCGTCGCGGCGCAGCGCCAGGACAGCGAGGCCGAGCACCAGTGCCAGCGGCCAGACGACGGGAGTGAACGCCATCGCGAAGGTCAGCAGGAAGGCGTAGGCCCAGGTGGCTCGCCAGCTTCCACGGGTGCCGTCGGCGTACGCGCCCGCGCGCAGCCCGTACGCCGCGACGGCGGCGCGGGCGATCAGCGGCAGCAGGATGGCGAGGACGGCCGTGCCGAGCCGCCCGGTCGCCAGCGCGCCGGTCGCGGCGGGCAGGAAGGCGTACGCGACGCTCGCCCAGGCGCGCAGCAGCCGGGACTCGACCAGCGGCCGTGAGGCGAAGTAGGCGGTGACTCCGGCGAGCGGTACGGAGCAGACGAGCAGCAGCGTCAGCGCGAAGCCGGTGGAGCCGAGGAAGAGCGCGGACAGCGCGGCGAGCACGGCGAGGTAGGGCGGTGCGGTCTCGGTGTTGCCCGTACCGACCGGATGCCAGCCGTCCGCGTACCGGGACCAGAGGTCGGAGACGTCTCCGGGCGCGGGCAGCAGCGCGCCGCCCGCCAGCGCGCCGCCACCGAGCAGTCCGCGGCAGGCGACGAGCGAGACGACGAGCAGCAGCGCGAAGAGCACGGGCCCGGGCTTGTGCGAGAGCTTCTTCAGCCGGGCGAACTGTTCGATCTCCAGGAAGTCCGCGTCGTCGCCGCCGGGCCCGGACTCGACAACGCCGTGCCGTGAGCCGCCCGCGTCGGCCTCGTTGCCGGAGCCGAGGCTCGCGGCGATCTGCTCGACGGTGGCCCGGACGGTCGCGCCGGGCGGCGGGAAGAGCGGACGCAGCTCCGCCGCCTCCACGACTCCCTTGCCGCGGTGGCGTCGGCCGCCGATGATCCGTCCCGGCCGCAGCAGCGTGCCGAAGAGGCCCATGACCTCGTCGACGGCCTGTCCGGGCGCCTTGCCCACCAGATAGGCGAGCGTGCGCAGCAGGGTGCCGACGACAAGACGGAGCAGTACGTACGGAAGGACGGCACTGCGCGCGTTGACGAGCATGGTGTAGACGGCGCCGGCCTTGTCGACGCGGTGCGGATTGACGACGGAGCGGCCCGCGCAGTCGACCGTACGGCGCTCACGGGCGGCGGCCTCCGCGTGCCGCAGGACGGCGTCGGGCGCGACGAGCACCCGGTGGCCCGCGGCGTGCGCGCGCCAGCACAGGTCGACGTCGTCGCGCATGAGCGGCAGCCGCCGGTCGAAGCCGCCGAGCTCCTCCCACACATCGCGGCGGATGAGCATGCCGGCGCTGGAGACGGAGAGGACGGTACGGACCTGGTCGTGCTGGCCCTGGTCCTGTTCGCGCCGGTCGAGCCCTGTCCAGCGGCGCCCGCTGTTGGCGATGGAGACGCCGACTTCGAGGAGCTGCTTCCGGTCGTACCAGCCGCGCAGCTTGGGACCGATGACGGCGGCGTACTCGTCGGAGTCGGCGACGCGCAGCAGTTCGGCCAGCGCGTCGGGCTCGGGCGCGCAGTCGTCGTGGAGGAGCCACAGCCACTGCACCGGTTCGCCGTGCGGCAGCTCCGGCATGTCGTACGTGTCGTCGCGCCAGCTCCGGCTGACCGGGTCCCAGCCGCTGGGCCGCTTCAGATAGGGCAGATCGTCGGGCGTGAGCACGCCGGCGGTGCCGACCGCCTCGTCGACGGCCGTACCGAATCCGGAGCGGCGCGCGAGATGCAGGACGCGGTCGGCGCCGAGTGCCTCGGTGAGCAGCCGGGCGGAGTCGTCGGCGCTGCCGGTGTCGGCTGCCATGACGTTCTGTACGGGTCGCTCCTGGCCCAGCAGCCCGGCGAGGGCGTCGGGCAGCCAGCGCGCACCGTCGTGTGAGACGAGCACTGCGGTCACGACGTGCCGCGGAAACTCGGGGACGGTGGCGGGAACGAACGCGGCGGTGGTGGGGGACATTGAGGTAACGGGCCCTCCGGCCGTGGGATCGCCCCGAAGGGGCGCTGGAGCGTCTCGGACGGGGCCCCACACTAACGGCTGGCAACAGGACGGTCCGCCGCCTGCGGGGGAAGGCGCAGACCGCGGACCGTTCGATCGGTACGAGGTTGTGACGATCGGGCGCGACGGTGATCGGGCCGGGACACGGGGAACAGGGCGGCCGGACGGCCCTGTCGAATGAACGAGCGAATGAATGAGCGAGCCCGATCGAGCCCGATCGTTATCCGGAGAGCTACCTGGCGGTTCACCTTGCGAAAAGCGGTCAGATCGCGGCCTTCTTCAGTCGCCGTCGCTCACGCTCGGACAAGCCGCCCCAGATACCGAATCTCTCGTCATTGGCGAGGGCATACTCAAGGCATTCCGAACGGACCTCACAGGCGAGGCAGACCTTCTTGGCCTCACGCGTGGAACCGCCCTTCTCGGGGAAGAAGGACTCGGGGTCGGTCTGGGCGCACAAGGCGCGCTCCTGCCAGCCGAGTTCCTCGTCCGCGTCCTCGACCAGCAGTTGCTGGAACAGCTCGGTCATGTGCGCCCCTCGTCTGTCTTCGCGTCCCCGTGATCTGGCCGTTGTCGATTTCGGCCGAACGACACGAGTGAAATTACAAGTGTGTGCTCTGGGCCGGTCAAGCCGAGATCTGCTATTGGGCCCGGTATTCACTCTGCGGAACCAAGGCTATGCGGAAAGTGTTCAAATCACCAAAAACCTGACACATGCCACTGGCCTACCCGCATCCACCTTTCCCCGCCACAAGAGACGCCTCACCAAGAGAGACGCCGCCCCTCTCTCCAGGAGAGACGCCATGGACTCCGGACTTGGTGCCGGTCCGGCCGCGGAAGCGATCCGGATCACAGTCTGATCACAAGGGCGTGACGGTGTTTACGAGCACGGTCGCTGCCCGATGTCTCCGCGGGTGGAGGTGGACAAACCTCTCTGCGGTCGGAGTAACCGGATGAGGTGAAACATTGCCGCCAAATCGGTCATCGAGTTGACAGTGGCTACCGGATTCGCCACCTTTGGTCTCATGCCAGTGAGCCCCGCGCACCCCGCGACCCACGTCCGTGGATTCCGCAGCGCTGTTCAGGTTCGCTGTTGCTGTTGTCCTTTGAGCTGTTGACGGCCGCTTCGGGCTCCGGTTGACGGCCGCTCCGGACTGCGGTCGATCGTTCTGATCGCTCCGATCACTTTTGTCTCTTCCCTCCGCGTTCACGGTGTCCGCCGTGCATGCCCCGCGACACCCTGCGCGTCCTTATCTCCGAGGAACCACCGCACCCATGAACAGCGACAGCGATCTCCAGATCGCCGGCGACCTTCTTGAGGTCCAGCATCTTCTCCAGCCGGCCCGTCAGCACCCGGTCACCGTGGCCGAGTTCGCGGGTCTCGCCCGGGCGCTCGCCGCCGACCGGGCGCAGTGGGCGCCGCTCGTCCGGTACGACGCCACGAGCCGCTGGTACCACCGGCTGCGCACCGGTCCCGGCTATGAGGTGTGGCTGCTCTCCTGGGTGCCGGGCCAGGGCACCGGCCGGCACGACCACGGCCGGTCCTCGGGCTTACTGACCGTGCTCGCCGGTGAACTGACGGAGCGTTCGGGAAGCGGGAGCCGCACGCTGGTCCCGGGCTCGCAGCGCGTCTTCGCGCCCGGCTATGTCCATGAAGTGGTCAACGACGCGATCGAACCGGCCGTGAGTCTGCACATCTACTACCCGGGTCTGACCGAGATGCCGATGCACACGGCGCAGTGCGCACCGGCGGCGGAGGATGTCGTACGCGCCTGATACGGCCGCCTGCACCGGCGCCTCACGGAGAACTCCGCGGCTGACAGACTGTTCTTATGCGCATTGTGGTTCTGGCCGGCGGTATCGGCGGCGCCCGTTTCCTGCGAGGCCTCAAGCAGGCCGCGCCCGACGCGGACGTCACAGTGATCGGCAACACCGGTGACGACATCCATCTGTTCGGGCTGAAGGTCTGCCCCGATCTCGACACGGTGATGTACACCCTCGGCGGTGGCATCAATGAGGAGCAGGGCTGGGGGCGTACGGACGAGACATTCCACGTCAAGGCGGAGCTGGCGGCGTACGGAGTCGGACCCGAGTGGTTCGGCCTCGGCGACCGCGACTTCGCCACCCATATCGTCCGTACGCAGATGCTCGGCGCGGGCTATCCGCTGAGCGCGGTCACCGAGGCGCTCTGCGCCCGCTGGAAGCCGGGCGTACGGCTGCTGCCGATGTCGGACGACCGTATCGAGACGCATGTCGCTGTCGATGTGGACGGCGAGCGCAAGGCCGTGCACTTCCAGGAGTACTGGGTACGGATGCGGGCGTCCGTGCCGGCCCAGGCGGTCGTGCCGGTCGGCGCCGACCAGGCCAAGCCGGCGCCCGGCGTGCTGGAGGCCATCGCCGCCGCCGATGTCATTCTCTTCCCGCCGTCCAACCCGGTGGTCAGCATCGGCACGATCCTGGCGGTCCCCGGTATCCGCGAGGCCATCGCCGAGGCGGGCGTACCGGTCGTGGGCCTCTCGCCCATCGTGGGCGACGCGCCCGTGCGCGGGATGGCCGACAAGGTGCTCGCCGCGATCGGCGTCGAGGCGACGGCCTCGGCGGTCGCGCTGCACTACGGCTCGGGGCTGCTCGACGGCTGGCTCGTCGATAGGGTGGACGCGGGTGCGGTGGCCGAGATCGAGGGCGCGGGCATCCGCAGCCGGGCGGTGCCGCTGCTGATGACGGATGTGGACGCGGCGGCGGCGATGGCGCGTGAGGCGCTGACGATGGCCGAGGAGGTACGGGCATGACAGCACCGCTGACCCCTGAGCCGGGGCCGGACTCGGCGCCGGGCCCGGCCCCGGACCAGGCGCCGCATCTGACGCCGGCGCAGGTCCCGTCGTACCGCGTCCGCGCGGTGGCCGGGCTGCCGGAGGTCCGTCCCGGCGACGATCTCGCGAAGCTGATCGCGGCCATCGAGCCGACGCCGGCCGACGGTGACATCCTGCTGGTCACCTCGAAGATCGTCTCCAAGGCCGAGGGCAGGATCGTCGAGGCGACGGACCGCGAGGCGGCGATCGACGCGGAGACCGTACGGGTCGTCGCGCGGCGCGGCACTCTCCGTATCGTCGAGAACCGGCAAGGTCTGGTGATGGCGGCGGCCGGCGTGGACGCCTCCAACACCGCGCCCGGGACGGTGCTGTTGCTGCCGGAGGATCCGGACGCCTCGGCGCGGGCGATCCGGGACGGGCTGCGGGACGCGCTCGGCGTGGACATCGGTGTGATCGTCACGGACACCTTCGGGCGGCCCTGGCGCAATGGCCTCACCGATGTCGCGATCGGCGCCGCCGGAGTGCGGGTCCTGGACGATCTGCGTGGCGGGACGGACGCGTACGGCAATCCGCTGTACGCGACGGTCGTCGCCGTCGCCGATGAACTGGCCGCCGCCGGTGACCTGGTGAAGGGCAAGGCCGAGGGCCTGCCGGTGGCGGTGGTGAGCGGTCTGGCGCACCTCGTCGTCGGCGCGGGCGGAGCCGGCACCGGCACGGATACGGGCGCGGACAGGAGCGTCAATTCGGACGCGGACGGCGCCGAGGCGGGCGCGCGGGAGCTGGTGCGGGTCGCGGCGGACGACATGTTCCGGCTCGGTACGTCCGAGGCGGTGCGGGAGGCGGTCACCCAGCGCCGTACGGTCCGCGACTTCACCGACGAGCCGGTCGACCCGGGCGCGGTCCGCCGCGCGGTCGCGGCGGCGCTGACGGCGCCCGCTCCGCACCACACGACGCCCTGGCGCTTTGTCCTGCTGGAGTCGCCGGAGTCCCGGCTGCGCCTTCTCGACGCGATGCGTGACGCCTGGATCGCGGACCTGCGCGCCGACGGCAAGACAGAGGAGTCGATCGCCAGGCGCGTCCGCCGCGGCGAGGTCCTGCGCAGGGCGCCCTATCTGGTGGTGCCCTGTCTGGTCATGGACGGCTCCCACACCTACGGCGACCCGCGCCGCGACACCGCGGAACGCGAGATGTTCACGGTCGCCATGGGCGCGGGCGTACAGAACCTTCTGGTCGCCCTCGCCGCCGAACACCTCGGCTCGGCCTGGGTCTCCTCCACCATGTTCTGCCCCGACGTCGTACGCGAGGTGCTCGACCTGCCGGCCCACTGGGACCCCATGGGCGCGGTGGCGGTCGGCCACGCGTCGACCGAGCCGAAGGACCGTCCGGCCCGTGATCCAGAGGATTTCATCGAGGTGCGCTGAGGGCTCGTCCCTCAGCGGCGTATCCGCTTCACAAACGGGCGATGTCGCCGACCGGCATACGAGGTGCCCGGCGCGAGGGAGTGCGGCCGGAGAGCAGGATCAGGCGGGTGGCGCGGTGGCGCTGGCCGGCGTAGGGCGCGAGGAGTTCCAGCATCGTGGCGTCGTCGGCGTCCCGGTCTCCGGCGAGGGCATGACCGATGATGCCCGGGAGGTGGAGATCGCCGACGGTGACGGCGTCGGGCGCGCCGTTGGAGCGCTGGACGGTCTCCGCGGCGGTCCAGGGACCGATGCCCGGGATCAGCCGCAGCCGGGCGGCGGCCGGTTCCGGCTCCATGGCCGCGGCCTCCTCCATACGGCGGGCGACGCGGACGGCGCGCAGGATCGTGGTGGAGCGCTTGGCGTCGACGCCCGCCTTGTGCCACTCCCAGGACGGAATCAGCGCCCAGGTCCGGGCGTCGGGCACGACGTACAGCCGCTCGCCGGACGGGAGCGCCGGGCCGGGCGCGGGCTCTCCGTACGTCCGTACGAGCCTGCGCCAGGCGCGGTAGGCCTCGATGGTGGTGACCTTCTGCTCCAGGATCGACGGGATCAGCGACTCCATCACGAGTCCGGTGCGGCACAGACGCAGACCGGGACGGCGGCGCCTGGTCTCGGCGAGGAGACGGTGGCGCGGGACGAAGGCGTCCGGCTCGTCCGACGCGCCGAGCAGTTCGGGAAGCTGCTCCAGCATCCACTCGGCCCCCGGGCCCCAGGCCTCCGCCTCCACGGCACCTCCGCACGCCACGGTCCGGAGCATGCCGGGGCCCGCGGGTGTACGGCTGGCCCGCAGATACGAGCCGTCCGGCGCGGCGCGGAAGGTCGGATCGGCGGGACCGCGGCGGAGAGGTCCGAGGACGAGCCCGAGGTCGTATGGGCCCGACGGTGTCCACCGGCGGCGGATCCCGTCCACGGGCTCGGCGGGAACGGGCGCGGCAGGACGCGGGACGGTCGGGCGCCGGGCGGCTGAGGCATGCGCCGGGCGTGGGACGAAGCGGCCTGCCACGGGTGAGGTCCTCGGGGTCGGAGTCATTCACGAGAGTACGGGGGCGCCCGCTGCCGCCAAGCCCTGCCCCTCGCGTATTCCTCCTGGACCAAGAACGAGCCGGTCTCCGAGTGGGGCTACTGGTCCGACGAGAATCTCACCGTCGCCGGCGGGAGCGTCGTGTCGCACCAGACGCGGATACCGTCCCGTAGCTCGTTGTCGGCCCCGACCACCGCGCCGTCGCCGATCACCGCGCCCGAGAGGACCGAGCGCGCGCCCACGCGGGCGTTCGCACCGATGAGGGAGTGGGTGATCAGCGCGCCCGGTTCGACGACCGCGTGGGGCAGGACCGCGGTGGCGGCGAGACGGGCGCCCGCGCCGATCACCGCGCCGGCGCCGATCACCGTACCCGCGGTGAGTTTGGCGTCGGGAGCCACGGACGCCGTCGGGAGGATCAGCCGTTCGCCGCAGCGGCCGGGAAGCGCCGGGGACGGGACGCGGCCCAGCACCAGATCGGCGGAGCCGCGGACGAAGGCCTGAGGAGTGCCCAGGTCCAGCCAGTACGTACGGTCGGCCATGCCCTGGAGATGCGCGCCCGCGGCCAGCAGACCAGGGAACGTCTCGCGCTCCACCGAGACCGGGCGCCCTTCCGGTATGGAGTCGATCACCGAGCGCCGGAACACATACGCGCCCGCGTTGATCTGGTCCGTGACGATCTCCTCCGGCGTCTGCGGCTTCTCCAGGAACGCCGTCACCCGCCCGTCCTCGTCCGTCGGCACCAGACCGTAGGCTCTCGGGTCCTCGACGCGGGTGAGATGGAGCGAGATGTCGGCGCCCGTCCGCGCGTGGAGGCCGACCAGCGCACGGATGTCCAGACCGGTCAGGATGTCGCCGTTGAAGATCAGTACGGGCTCGTCGGGCCCGGAGCGCAGCCGCGAGGCGACGTTCCTGATGGCTCCGCCCGTACCGAGCGGCTCGCGCTCGGTCACATACTCCAGCTCCAGACCGAACGTCGAGCCGTCGCCGAAGTACGGTTCGAAGACCTCGGCCAGATACGACGTCGCCAGGACTATGTGCTCGACGCCCGCCGCCCGCGCGCGGGCCAGTTGGTGCGCCAGGAACGGGACGCCCGCCGCGGGCACCATCGGCTTGGGGGTGCGCACCGTGAGCGGCCGGAGCCGGGTGCCCTTGCCGCCGACCAGGAGGATCGCTTCTGTCACCGTGTCGTCTCCGCTTCCCGCTCGGGCCGGCGTTTCCGTATGCCGTGCGTACGTCATGCCGTATGTACGTCGTGACGTCGTGATGTACGCCGTGCACGTTCATGGATACCTGTGTCCGCACCCGGAACCGACCAGTGTTCGTCGCTCGGCGGCCATGATGTTCAACGGCCCTGGTAGCGCGCCGCCGTGGTCCGTGTGGTGCCGAGCTTTCCGTAGAGCCTGCTTCCTGGGCAGTCGGTGTTGAATCCGTCCCGGTGCCCTGAGATGGCACGGAGGCCGACCTTGGTTCCCTTCTTGTACTTGCCGCTTCCACTGGAGATCAGCGTGACCTTTCCGCGCGGATCGACGCGATGCAGACCGAGCTTCCACGCGGTGAGCCTGGCGACGGCGGTCGTGGCGGCGGCCGACGGATTCGTACCGCCGTACGTTCCGAGCACCGCGATGCCCATCGTGTTCGCGTTGAAACCGAGCGTATGGGCGCCTTTGACGGGCTTCACCACGCCACCCGCGCGCCCTTCGTAGACGTTTCCGCATTTGTCGACGGCGAAGTTGTAGCCGATGTCACGCCATCCGCTGCTCTTGACGTGGTAGCGGTAGATACCGCGCAGGACGGAGGCCGACTGCCGGCAGTCGTAGTTGTTTCCCGTGGCGCTGTGATGGACGAAGGCCGCCGTGAGTCTCTTGCTGTAACCGAACCGCCTCTCGCGCAGCGACTCGTCCGCTCCCCAGCCCCGGCGGGTGACGATGCGCGGGCGCGGTCCGATGTACGGCTTCGCGGACCGGGCGCGCTCCGGACCGGCGCGACCGGCTCCCGTGCGGCCTGTGCGGCGGCCCGCGCCGGCGAG
>NZ_FMDK01001055.1 GCF_900091995.1 Streptomyces sp. MnatMP-M17 | reverse complement strand
CTGGATCCGCTGCTGGAGCGTGTCGAGGCTCTCCCGGACCGCGCTTTCCTGGATCGGCTGCCCGCTCTGCGCGCGGGCTTCGACACCCTGTCGCCCGCCGCCAGATCCCGTCTGCTCGCCACCGTCGAGGACCGCACGGGCCTCGCCACGGGCGCGCTGCCCGCCGCCCTGTCGGACCCGGTGGCCCTGGCCCTGCTGGCCTCGGCGGACCTGGCAGGTCGGGAGGCCCTGGCGGTACGGGGACTGACTCCGGCGCGGGACACGGGGCCAGCACCGGCGCCTGCTCCGGCTTCGGCGACCGACGGCGGCACAGGCAGCGCCACCACAGCCGGGATCCCTGCCGAAGGCGTCGCGCGTCCGGCGGATCTGGCGCTCAGTCCCGGCGAGCGGTGGCGGCTGCTGCTCGGGCGAGGGCGTGGGCTGAGCGGACAGGCGGCCCGGCTGGCCGGGGCGCTGGACGAGCTGTACGGATACGGACGCGGCGAGGGCTCGCAGGGCGAGGAGCGGGACGGAGGCGGGTCCCAGGGCGGGGACGGGCCGTCGTATCCCGATGTCCGGGCCTGGTCGGAGGAGCTGTCCGCGCTGTTCGGGCCCGGTGTGCGCGAGGAGGTCCTCGCGGCTGCCGCCGACGCGGGCCGGCTCGACGCGGTCCTGGAGCTGGATCCGGCCTCGGCACGGCCGTCCGTGGAGCTGCTGCGTACGGTCCTGTCGTACGCCGGCGGTCTTCCCGAGCAGCAGCTCGCCCGGCTGCGGCCACTGGTGGCACGACTGGTCGCCGAGTTGACCGAGGCGCTCGCCAACCGGATGCGGCCCGCGCTCACCGGGCTCTCCCATCCGCGTCCCACCCGCCGTCCCGGCGGTCCGCTGGATCTCGCCCGTACGCTGCGCGCCAATCTGGCGACAGCCCGACGGGATCCGGACACGGGAGCGGTGACGGTCCTTCCCGAGCGGCCGGTCTTCCGTACACGCGCCCGCAAGGCGGCCGACTGGCGGCTGGTCCTGGTCGTGGATGTGTCGGGCTCGATGGAGGCCTCGACGATCTGGGCCGCGCTCACCGCCTCCGTGCTGGCCGGTGTCCCGGCGGTGAGCACGCACTTCGTGGCGTTCTCCACCGAGGTACTGGACCTCACCGACCAGGTGGACGATCCGCTGAGCCTGCTGCTGGAGGTCCGGGTCGGCGGCGGTACGAATATCGCGCGCGGGCTGCGCCACGCCCGTGAGCTGGTGACCGTACCGTCCCGCACGCTGGTCGTGCTGATCAGCGACTTCGAGGAGGGCGGCCCGGTCTCGCCCCTGCTCTCGGAGGTACGGGCGCTGGTCGACGCGGGCTGCCATGTCCTGGGCTGTGCCTCGCTGGACGACGAGGGACGGCCGCGCTATTCGGCGGGCGTGGCGGGCCAGTTGGTGGCCGCCGGGATGCCGGTCGCGGCGCTGAGTCCCTTGGAGCTGGCCCGCTGGGTCGGCGAACGCGTAGGAGGTGCGCACCGATGACCGATGCCATGGCGGTACTGCCGCCGGTGACCGCCGCGGTGGCCGCCGCCGCGCTCGATCTGCTGCCCGCGCGGCTGCGCAAACGCGTCGACGGAGCGGTGGCGAAGGCCGCCGGATGGCCGGTGGAGCCGCATCCGGACGGTGTGCTGGTACGGGTCGCGGACGACACGGCGGTGACTCTGAGGGTCACGGCCGGGATCGTGGCCGCCGACGATCACGCCGTGTGCAGTTGTCTGCTGGCCCCGGCCTGTCTGCACCGCGCGGCCGTGCTGTCGAGCGCGCCTCTGGCAGTGGAGGAAGCGGCGGAGGAGGTGGAGGCGGCGGCGGAAGAGAGCGAGAGGCGGGACGAACGGGAGGGAGAATCCAGGGACGGGACCGAAGCCGGTGTGCCTTTGGTCGTCGGCGAAGTCGCCCTCACTCCCGCCCAGTCCACCGCGCTCGACGCCCTGCGTGATGCCGTGACGGCCGTTCTTGTCGCGGGTATCGCCGGTTCCGGTGCAGTGCACCGCGCCGAGCTGCTGCACGCCGCGCACTCGGCGCGGCTGGCCGGGCTGCACCGGCCGGCC
>NZ_FMDK01000155.1 GCF_900091995.1 Streptomyces sp. MnatMP-M17 | reverse complement strand
CCTGGGCGGGCCCGGAAGGCCGGTCGGGGAGCGCGGGCACCTCGGGCACCATCGGCTCGGTGTCGTCCTTGGCCCCGTCGGCCAGCCAGAACAGCGCGATCAGTGCGTCCCGCTCGCCGTCGCGGGCGTCGTGCAGCGCTTCGGCGGCGAATCTGCGTACCGCGTCGCTGTTGCCCCGGGCCAGCGCCAGATCGACGGCGCGAATCCTCAGCCCGTCCGGGACATCGCCGCCCGCGCGTACGAGTTCGGCCAGCCTGCGGTCACCGGCCTCGGGTGAGCAGACCGCTTCGACGGCGGCCAGTTCCAGGCTCAGCCGGGAACGCCGGTCCGGCTCCAGCGGCTCACGCAGCGCACGGCTCAGACACGCGACCGCGTTGTCGTGGTTCTCGGCGCGCAAGGCGGCGGCGAAGCTCCGGCGCAGTACGGGGACGGCCCAGGAGGAGCCCAACGGCGGTGAGCGCAGGAGGAGATGGGTGAGATCCTCGTCGTTCACGGATGCCCGGTAGGCCTGTTCGGCAGCCCTGGAGTGGAGAGCGGCCCGTTCGTCGGCGGGCATGTCCTCCAGCAGACGGGCCTTCACCATGGGACAGATCAGGGCCTTCATTCCGACAGAGGTGATCAGACCGGCCGCCTCCAGCATCGCGCGCAGGTCCCGGCCGACGGCCGCCCGCAGTCCTGCCACGGCGCACACGAGTGAGAAGGGCAGCAGATCGCCGCAGACCGCCAACGCCCGCAGAAGTGTGGTGACTTCGGCGGGCAGACCGCTCAGCGCGTGGGTGACGAGGTCGCCGACGACCGCCGTGGCGATCGTCTTCAGCTCGGACAGCCGGGCGGCGACCGGTTCATGGCCATGGTCGGCAAAGCGCCGCAGCACCTCGTACAGCGCGGTGGGATTGCCTCCGGTGGCCGTCCTGACCGCCCGGGTGAATCGCGGATCGCCGGAGGCGCCGCAGATCAGCCGTACCGCCGCGGCGACGCCGCCCTCGCTCAGCCCGTGCACCACGAGCCGCTTGGTGGGCACCGGGGCCGCGGGGAGTGCGCTCAGCCAGTCGGGGCCTCCGGCGGACAGCGCACTGCCGCTCGCCATGATCACGAGCGGTGTGTCCGGAGTCAGCCGCCGGACCAGCGTCTCCAGCCAGTGCTGGGATGCGGCGTCGAGCCACTGGGCGTCCTCGACGACCAGCAGCGTCGGTGTGCTGCGCGCGGCGCGCAGAAGTCCCTGGAGTCCCGGGAGCGGTTGAGGCTCGTACTGCTCGTGCTCATCCGGTCCGGTCAGGGCCCGGAGTGAGTGCGGGACCTGACCGTCCTCACGCGCCGGACCGCCCGCCTGGGCGGGTCCGTACAACGCCGTCATGAGTTGGGCGACCACTCCGTACCGCAGCTCGCCCTCGGCCGGGGCCGCCTGTGCGCGCAGCACCCGCAATCCGCTCTCCCGGGCCAGCCGGGCGGCCCAGCCCAGCAGGGCGTTCTGCGCATGGCCCGGTCTCCCGGTCAGTGTCACGACCGCCGCGCGCCCGCCGCTCAGTTCGGCCAGCACCGCATGCAGCACCGTCTGCTCGGGCCGGCGCTCGAACAGCGGAAGTTCATCACCGTGGATGTCCGGGCCGTACGTCCACGCCGTGGACCGCGTGCTCGGACTTTTGTCATTCCGGCCAGTCACGCGCACCGCCTCGCTCAGTTCGCTTCAGCGTCGCCAGCGTGACTCGATCACCCAGCCGGGTGGTTGTCCATCGGGGATGTCCGGAGTGTGCAGAATGGCGCCCAGTTCGGTCCGTCGGCTGACACCCAGCTTCCGGTAGACGCTGGTCAGATGCGTCTCGATGGTGCGTACGGTCACGAAGAGGGACTCCGCGATGGAACGGTTGCTCGCTCCCGAGGCGGCGAGACCGGCCACCCTGCGCTCCATTCCGGTCAGCATGTCCAGCGGTGAAGCGCTCATCTTCCGCATCCTGCCGCCGGCGGTGACCAGCAGTTTGCGGGAGGTCCCGGCGAGGGCCAGCGTGCCGCAGCGCTGGGCGAGGTCGGTGGCCGTACGCAGATGTTCGCGGGCGCCACGCTGGTCGCCGGTCTTCAACAGCGCGCGGCCGAGCAGGAATTCGGCCTGGGCGTGCACGGATCTGGCGGGCGAGCCCGCCAGGATGCGGACCGATTCGGTGAGCAGCTCGATGCCCGCCACGCCGGGTGTGATCACACCTCGGGCGAGAGCCGCGAGACCGAGCGCGCGGGCCGTGCCCCATCCGGCGGCCAGTTCGGCGCCGTACTCGGTGATCTCCCGGGCCTCGTCGGCGCGGTTCATGACGGCGAGCAGCGAGGCGGCCTCCGCCCACCACGGAAGGAACGCCGGATTGGTGAACCGCGATTCCTTCAGTGATTCGCCGCAGTCCAGGAAGAGGGCGAGGGCTCGCTCGCGGTCACCGAGCGCCCACCGGGCGCGGGCACGGGCCATCAGATACCAGTGGTACTCGATGACGAACCGGTCCAGACGCGGCCGTTTGATCCCGAGGAGCAGTTCCTCGGCGCGCGCGGGCTCGTCGCGGTCGAGCAGCACGGTCGCGAGCGCGATCTGCGGCAGCGCGGCACTGTCGCCCCAACGCTCCTCGCCGATGATCTCGATGGCCGTCTGCGCGTCGGCCAGCGCGTCCGGGACGGCGCCCACGCTGTGCAGTACGAAGGCGCGGGCGGAGAGCCCGAGCACATAGGTCCAGACCGCGGCCGTCTCCTGGCTGTGCTGGAGCAGACCGTCCAGCGCGTCCAGGGCCTCGCCCACCTCGTCGGCGAGGCCGAGCGCGAACGACGAGGCGATCAGCGACCAGCTCTCCAGCTCGGCTCCGGGAAAGCGCATGGCCCGACGGGCCTGTTCGACCGTACGCCCGGCGCAGCGGCCGTCCATCGCGGTCAGCACCGTCATCATCGCGAGCTTCTGCCGCTGGGCACGGGTGTCACCGGGCGGCAGGGCCAGCCGCGCGGCCCGGTCCCTGGCCGCGCGGACCGTCACCTTCTCGTCCGCGCCGGTGATCAGCAGGACCGATTCGACCAGGGTGTGCAGCTCGCGGTCGGCGGGATCGGGCCTGGCTGGCAGCTCGGCCTCCAGTGCCGCCAGGACCTCCTCCAGCACCCGGACCCCGGTCGGCGCCTGCTGTACGGCCAGACATGTCATCCCGTACCGCACGGCGACCAGCGCCCTCGTACGGATGTCACCGGCCCTGGCCAGTGCCTCCTCCAGCAGGCGGATGGCCTCCGGCGGATTGATCTCCGCCAGCGATGTGGCCATCTGGACACGGACCGGCACACTGTGCGGCTCGACCTCCAGCACCCGCTGCAGATACCGGACCGCGGCCTCGGGCGCGCCTCTGCTCCCGGCCTGGACCGCGGCCTCACGGAGCACTCCCGGCATCCAGGGCTGGGCCACGGCGGGCAGCAGCATCAGCAGGCCCGCGACATCCTCGGCGGGCCGGCCCGCGTCGCTCAGCAGGAGCGCCGCCGCCGTCCGCAGCTCGGCCAGGGCCCGCGC
>NZ_FMDK01000277.1 GCF_900091995.1 Streptomyces sp. MnatMP-M17 | reverse complement strand
CCGCCGCCCGCTCCAGCACCATCGCGTCGACGCCGTTCGGCGGTCCGGTCCGCTCCAGCCACACCGCCGCGACACCGTCCGGCACCAGCGCTGCCGACATCCAGTCGGGATCGACCGGGCCGCCGTCGTCCTGGCGTATTCCGTCGGCGCCGACACGGATACGCACTCCGCGCGCCTCGTCCACCAGCCGGGCAGGGCAGCCCGACAGCACCGCCGCGCCGCGCACCAGTGACTCCAGCCCGGCCCGGCCCTCGACCAGCCGGTCGAAGTAGACGATCACATGGAGCGCCGCGCCCGCGTCGGGATCGAGTGCGGCAAGCCTGCCCGCCAGCTCTTTCACCACTTCATCCTGCGGCTTCGGACAGCCGGTGCCAAGCGTCCGTTCCGGCCCGTTCAGTTCGTGAGCAGCCTGCGCAGCCATACGAGCGGTGCGTTCCTGGCGTCCTGGGACAGCGCGGCCTGCGGCGCCATCATCTCGAAACCGTGGAAGCCGCCCGGCCACACATGCAGCTCGGCCGCGCCGCCCGCCTGCCACAGCCGGGTGGCGTACGTGACGTCCTCGTCCCGGAATGTCTCCGCCGAGCCGACATCGATGAAGGCCGGCGGCAGCCCCGACAGATCCGTGGCCCGGGCCGGAGCGGCGTACGGTGGGACATCGGGGCCGCCGCGCCGCTCACCGAGGAGCGCCGTCCATCCGGCGTGGTTCGCCGCGCTGTCCCACACGCCCAGACCGGCCATCTGAAGGCTGGAGACGGTGTCGTTGCGGTCGTCGAGCATCGGGCACATCAGGAGCTGCCCGGCCAGTGCCGGTCCGCCGCGGTCGCGGGCCAGCAGGGCGACGCCCGCTGCGAGACCGCCGCCGGCGCTGCCGCCGCCGACCACGATCCGGCCGGGATCGATCCCGAGCTCGGCGGCATGCTCCGCCGTCCACACCAGCCCGGCGTACGAGTCCTCCACCGGAGCGGGATGCGGATGCTCGGGAGCCAGCCGGTACTCCACGGATACGACGACCAGATCCAGCTCCTGGGCCCAGTCGAGCGCCGTGTCGACGCCGGACCGGTTGTCCCCGAGGACCATCCCGCCGCCATGGATGTGGTAGAGCGCGGGCAGCGCGGTGGTGGCTCCGGCCGGCCGGCAGATGAGCAGCGAGATGTCCGGCTCGCCCGCCGGGCCCGGCACCGTACGCTCCTCGACCTCGAAAGCGCCGTCGCGCCGCAGATCCTCGTCGGACAGCCGGCTCTGGGCCTGGCCCGCCCGCACGGCCGGGATGTCGTCGAGGTTCAGTCGGCCGCCGAACTGCTCGTTGATGACGTCGAGCGCCGCCGCCAGCTCCGGATCGAAGGGCGGCGGCGGTCCGACCAGCCCGTCCCGTACGGCGGTGCGCCGCGTGTCGTCGGACGGGCCCTGCGCGGATGTCGTCGTGGACGGAGCCGCTGCGGGCGGCGTGTCCGAGAACGGGGCGGCGGTCATCTGCTCTCCCTGGGTCGCGGCCACGTCCCTGTGGCCGATCACGCCATCCTGCCTCCGGACCGGAGTGCGCGGCGGCGCCGGACGGCGGAGATCACCCGCCGGACGGCGGGTGCCACACCTCACGAAGGTGCCACGACCCAGGAGACACGAGCCACGCGACAGGTGTTCAAACCTCTCGACCGCGACGCATCGGCGGATTTCATACGATCGCAACGCTGTGATCTCGACAGATACCCCCGCGCGGTGTCAGTCTCCCGCCATGCACCTCACCGCCCGAAGCTTTCTCCCCGCCGTCTTCGTCCTCGCCGTCGCAGCCGCCGCCGGCTGCGCGCCGCAGGAGACGTCGTCGTCGGACGAGTCCTCCGCCTCCGCGCCCTCCTCCGCGCAGTCCGCCGCGTCCTCCTGCGAGGCGCCCACTCTCGCGACGGAGACCAAGGGAAAGCTGACCGTCGGAACGGACAAACCGGCCTACGCGCCCTGGTTCGAGGACGACGATCCGGCCAATGGCAAGGGCTTCGAGTCCGCCGTCGCGTACGCCGTCGCCGAGGCACTCGGCTTCGGGAAGGACCAGGTCGTCTGGCAGACCGTCCCGTTCAACAACTCCTTCGCGCCGGGCGAGAAGAGCTTCGACTTCGACATCAACCAGGTCTCCATCAGCGACCAGCGCAAGCAGGCCGTCGACTTCTCCTCGGGTTACTACGACGTACGGCAGGCCGTCGTCGCGCTGAAGAAGTCCCCGTACGCCGGAGCGAAGAGCGCCGCCGATCTCAAGGGCGCCAAGCTCGGCGCGCAGGTCGGCACCACCAGCCTGGACACGATCAATGAAGTGATCAAGCCGACGCAGCAGCCCGCCGTCTTCCAGAAGAACGATTTCGCCAAGTCCGCGCTGCGCAACGGCCAGGTCGACGCCATCGTCGTCGATCTGCCCACGGCCTTCTACATCACCTCGGCCGAGGTGCCGGACGCCGAGGTCGTCGGCCAGTTCGCGAACTCCGCGGGCACCGCCGAGCAGTTCGGGCTCGTCCTCGACAAGGGCAGCGCGCTCACGACCTGTGTCACCGAGGCCGTCGACGGGCTGCGCGAGGACGGCACACTCGCCGCGCTGGAGAAGCAGTGGCTGTCCGACGCCGTGGACGCACCGGTACTGAAGTGACCTCGAACACCGTTCCCTTGGGGAAGGACGGAGGCACGGGCGAGGGCGGAGGCGTGCGCGAGGACGACGGCGCGGACGGGTACACACCGTCCGCGCGACGGCTCGAACGCGAGCGGTACAAGCGCGCCCGAGCCCGCCGTGCCACCGCGATCGCCGCGCTCTCCACGCTTGTGACGGGCGTGGTCCTCTTCCTCGTCATCACCGGCTCGCCCGGCTGGCAGCGCACCCGCGAGACCTTCTTCAGCGCCGAGTACGCCCGCATGGCGCTGCCTCAGGTCCTCGACGGTCTGCTGCTCAATCTACGGCTGCTGGCGGTCTGCGGAGTGGCCGTCCTGGTCCTCGGACTGCTGCTGGCGATCGCCCGTACCCTGCGCGGCCCGGTCTTCTTTCCCGTCCGCGCGCTGGCCACCGCCTACACCGACTTCTTCCGCGGACTGCCGCTGATCATCTGTCTGCTGATGGTCGTCTTCGGTGTGCCGGCGCTCCGGCTCCAGGGCGTCACCACGGATCCCGTCCTGCTCGGCGGTACGGCGCTCGTGCTGACCTACTCCGCGTATGTCGCCGAGGTCTTCCGGGCGGGCATCGAGTCCGTACATCCCTCCCAGCGGGCGGCGGCCCGCTCACTGGGACTCTCCAGCGCCAAGACCCTGCGGTACGTGGTGCTTCCGCAGGCCGTACGGCGTGTCGTGCCGCCGCTCCTGAACGATCTGGTGTCGCTCCAGAAGGACACCGGACTGGTCTCGATCGCCGGCGCCGTCGACGCCGTCTACGCGGCCCAGATCATCGCCGGGAAGTACTTCAACTACACGCCGTACGTGGTCGCGGGCCTCGTCTTTGTCGCGCTGACGATCCCGATGACACGCTTCACCGACTGGGTCACCGCCCGGATGGACCGCAGACGCGCGCAGGGAGGAACCGTATGACCACCGCCGACGCTCCCGTGCTCCGCCTGGAGTCCGTACGCAAGACCTTCGGCCGGGACCGTGTCGTCCTGCGCGATGTCACCCTTGATGTCGCACCGCACACCGTCACGGCGCTGATCGGTGCCTCGGGCTCCGGCAAGTCGACGCTGCTGCGGTGCGCCAATCTGCTGGAGGAGATCGACGACGGAGCGATCTTCCTCGACGGTGAGGAGATCACCGATCCACGGACCGACCCGGACGCGGTGCGCCGCCGGATCGGTGTCGTCTTCCAGTCGTACAACCTCTTCCCGCATATGACGGTCCTCCAGAACATCACTCTCGCGCCGCGCCGGGTCCTCGGCGTCCCGCGCGAGGAGGCGGAGGAACGGGCCGGGGAGCTGCTGGCCCGTCTCGGCCTCGGCGACAAGGCGCGGGAGTACCCGGACCGGCTCAGCGGCGGCCAGCAGCAGCGCGCGGCGATCGTACGGGCCCTGGCCGTACGCCCGCGGCTGCTGCTCCTGGACGAGATCACCGCGGCGCTCGATCCGGAACTGGTCGGCGAGGTGCTCTCGGTCGTAAGGGACCTCAAGGACGACGGGATGACGATGGTGCTGGCCACCCATGAGATGGGATTCGCCCGGGAGGTCGCGGACCAGGTCTGCTTTCTCGACGCGGGAGTCGTCCTGGAGCGCGGCACACCCCGGGAGGTCTTCGGCGCTCCTCGGGAGGAGCGTACGAAGCGGTTCCTGCGGCGGATCGTCGAGGCCGGCCGCCTCTGAGTGCCCTTCTCACCCCGGCCCTTCTCACCCTGGCCCTTCTTATCCGGGCCCCGGCCGGCGCGGCGCCGCCGAGAACTCCACGGGCAGCGAGACGGGAACACGTGTCCAGGGCGAGGGCTGCCAGCTCACCTCCTCGGGCCGGATGGCCAGCGTCATGTCGGGCAGCAGATGCAGCGCGGTGTTCACCGCGGTACGGGTGATCAGCCGCGCCGGCACCTGCGCCGGGCACACATGCGGACCGGCCGAGAACGCGAGATGCGCGCGGTTGCCCGGCTCGCCCGCCTCGTCGGGACGGATCGCGGGATCGTCATTGGCGGCGGCGATGCCGAGGATCAGCACATCGCCGCGCCGGATCTGACGGCCGCCCAGCTCGGTGTCGCGCAGCGCGTACCGGGCGGGCATATTGTTCATCGGAGGATCGCGCCACAGAGCCTCGTCCAGGGCGTCGTCCACACCGAGCCGGCCGCCGTGCAGCCGGGCCGCGAACCGCGGATCGGTGAGCATCAGCCTCAGCGCGTGGGAGATCCAGGCGTTGACGCCCTCCGTGCCCGAGGAGATCATCACCACCATCGACTGAAGACGTTCCGCGTCGGTGCGCAGATTCGGATGGTGGATGATCGCGGTCGTCAGATCGTCGGCCGGATCGAGCTGCCGCTCGCACAGGGTGTCGACCAGGATCTCCTGGAAATGGCGGTTGCCGTCCTGCGAGTCGTCGGCGCTGCCGAACAGCGCGACCAGTGCCCGCCGCAGCTCCTGGCCCTCGGTGCTGTCCAGACCGAACAGCGACGCGATGGAGAGCAGCGGCACGATCGCCGCGTACTCGCTCACGAGATCGGCCCGGCCGTGCGGGGAGAACTCCGCGATCAGCTCTGTACAGACCGACTCGACCTGACGGCGGGCCTTGCGCTGGTCGATCCGTGCGACACCGTCGTCCAGAGGCTGGCGGAGCCGGCGGTGCTCGGGGCCGTCGGCGCCGATGACATTGGCGCGCCAGGCCATCATCGGCAGCAGTCCCGACTGCGGTGAGACCACACCGTCGTTGAGATCGCGCCAGTTGCGGGCGTCACGGGAGAAGAGCTGCTCCTGGCGGGTGACGGTCAGCAGCTCCCGATAGCCCATCACGAGCCAGGCGGGCACGCCCGGTTCCAGCTCCACCTTGGCGACGGTGCCCCAACGCTCCCGCAGACCGCGGTAGACCTCGCGCGGCTCGGCGGCGCCCGTCGCGGACGCGAGCGGGAAGAGTTCCGTACGGCTGGTATGCGCGGGACAGCCGGGCGGCGGTGAGGGTGGTGAGGGCGACGGGACCGACGAGGACAGGGAAGGCGGCGAGGAAGGCGGCAGGGAGGGCGGCGAGGAATGGCTCATGAGGCGGGCTCCTTGGTACGCACCGTACCGGCGGCGGACACATACTCGACCAGGCTGATCAGCGCGTCCACCGACGGAGCGCGCTCGCGCGCGTCGCACATCACCACGGGTGTCTCGGGCAACAGGTCGAGCGCGCGCCGCAGTTCCCGGACGGCGTGCTCCTCGCTGTCCGGGAACTGGTTGATGGCGACGGCGAACGGCAGCCCGCGCAGCTCCAGTTGTTCCAGTACGTCGAAGCTGTCCTCCAGCCTGCGGGTGTCGACGAGGACGAGCACCCCGAGCGCGCCCTCCGCCAGGCCCTCCCACAGATCCCAGAACCGCCGCTGCCCGGGTGTGCCGAACAGATAGAGGACCAGCCGGGAGTTGAGCGTGATCCGGCCGAAGTCCATGGCGACCGTGGTGGTGGTCTTGGTGGACATCCCGGCGAGATCGTCCACGCCGACGCTCGCCTCGGTCATCACCTCTTCGGTGCGCAGCGGTTCGATCTCGCTGACCGAGCCGACCAGTGTGGTCTTGCCGACGCCGAACGCGCCCACCACCAGGATCTTCACAGCCTGCTGGACAGTGTCGGGCAAATAGCGGTCAGCGGAGCCGACGGAGACCATCCAGTACCTCCTGAAGCAATTGCGGGTCGGGCTGCACGGCCTGGGGGACACCGGAGCGCGCGGACAGATGACCGCTGTCGACGAGATCGGAAGCCAGCACCTTCACCAGGCTCACCGGCAGTTCGAGATGGGCGGACGCCTCCACCAGCGAGAGCAGCCGCTCGCACATCCGGACAAGGGCGCGCTCCTCCCTGGTCGCGGAGACCGGCAGCTCGCACGGCGGATCGGCCGCGATGAGCAGCGTCTCGACGCCCACGGTGTTCCGCGAGGGCCGGGAGCGTCCCTTGGTGATCACATAGGGGCGTAAGGCTCCGGCGCCGTACTCGCCCTTGTCCTCCGGACCGCTCACCGAGCCGATTCCTGTCGCGGCGGACTGCTCAGATTCCCGGCGCCGATCTTCAGCACCTGCGCCTGCATCTGCCGGGCGACCAGCTTCGGGTCCACCACCGGGCCCGTCACCACCGCGAGATGGGCGCCGTTGGCGCTGCGCATGAAGAGGAAACCGCCGTTGAACTCGACCATCTGCTGATGCACGGCTCCGCCGTCCTCGCCGAACTCCCTGCCGAGGCTGCGGGCGAGGGACTGGAGCCCCGAGCAGTTCGCCGAGAGCCGGTCCGCGGAGTTGCGGTTCATGCCCTCGGAGCTGGCCAGCAGCAGTCCGTCGGCGCTGAAGACGATCACTTCTCTTACTCCGGGCACCACGGCGACATCGGCGATCATCCAGCCGCGTTGCTCCGGGTTCTCCACGTAACTCATGCTCAGTTCGGTCCTTCCGGTTCGGGTGTGGGGGAGGAGGGCCGGTCGGGGTCCTCGTTCGGGAGGTAGGAGGCCGGTGCGGCCGGCGCGGCCGGACGGCCGCCCTCGAAGAACTGCTCCATCCAGTCACCGGCCTGTTCCGGTGTGCCCGGCGGTGTCGTGGCGGTGGGGGCCGCCTCAACCGCGGGAGCGTATTCACCGCGCCGCGAACGGCGCTGAGGCAGCCGGCGGCCGGCCCGCGGTGGATGTGCGGGTGTCGCGGCTTCGGCTTCCGGGGCGTCCGGGACCACTGGGCCGGGAGTCACCGGGTCGGGATGCACAGGGCTGGGAGTCACCGGGGCGGGAGTCACGGGTGTGGGGGCCACTGGGGTCGGGGACAGGGGAACGGGAGTCACGGGCGCGGGAGCCGGCGGAGAGGGCGTCGCCGACGCGGATTCGGCAGGTGCAGAGGATTCGGCAGGCGTAGCGGGCGCGGGGGCCGCAACGGTCGCGGAGGCCGCGGGGCTCGGCGACGCGGATACGGCGGATACGGGGATGGCCGGCGCGGCTGCGGACACGGCGGCCGAGGGCGCCCGGCGCA
>NZ_FMDK01000278.1 GCF_900091995.1 Streptomyces sp. MnatMP-M17 | reverse complement strand
CGTCGCCGAGGCCGAGGCGGCCGGGCTCGACCGTGACGCGGTCGTCCTGCTTGTCGGCGGCGCGCGCGGCATCACCGCGCGGTTCGCCCGTACGATCGCCTCCGTCAGCCGGTGCCGTATCGAACTGATGGGCCGTACGCCGGTGCCCGCAGGGACCGAGGATCCGGTGACCGCGGGAGCCATGGACCGCGACGCGCTGCGCGCCGCCTTCCTCCGCTCCGGGATGACCTCACCCGCCGAGGTCGAGCGCCGGGTGTCCGCCGTGCTCGCCGCGCGCGAGGTCAGTGACACGGTCGAGGGACTGCGGGCGCTCGGCAGCCAGGTCCGCTACCACTGTGTCGACGTACTCGACACGGAGGCCGTCCGCGCCACGATCAAGGACATCCACGCCGAGCACGGCAGGCTCGACGGTGTGGTCTACGCGGCCGGAGTCATCGAGGACAAGCTGATCGCCGAGAAGCCGGTCGAGTCGTTCCGGCGGGTCTTCACCACCAAGGTGGGCGGTGCGCGCGCGGTGCTCGACGCGGTCGGCACACTGCCCGCCGGCCCGCGTTTCGCCGTGCTCTTCGGCAGTATCGCGGGCGCCCTCGGCAACCGCGGCCAGTCCGACTACGCCGCCGCCAACGACGCGCTGGAGGAGCTGGGCCGCCGCTGGTCCACCTCGGAGCGGCGCGGTCTGACCGTCCACTGGGGCCCGTGGGCCGCGGCGGAGACGAACGGCGGGATGGTCACTCCGGAACTGATGCGCTCCTACGCGGCCCGAGGGATCAAGCTGATCGATCCCGAGGAAGGGCCGCTGAGCCTGCTGCGTGAACTTGCCTGGGGCGCGCCCGAGGTGCACGCGACGGTCTACACCGCGTCGGGCTGGTGACCGCCGTGTCTCCCCGCGTATCGACAGCCACACCGGCAGTTGCACCGGCAGCCAGGCAGGCCGCAGCGCCCGTCGCCATCGTCGGCATGGCCGCGTTCTTCCCGGGCGCCAAGGATCTGGACAGCTACTGGCACAACATCGTCAACGGCGTCGACGCGATCACGGATGTCCCCGCCGACCGGTGGGACGCCGAGTTCTACGCGCCCGACGGGCCCCGGCGCAGCGACCGGGTGTACTGCAAGCGCGGCGGATTCATCGACCAGGACACTGAGTTCGATGTCGCGCGGTTCGGCATCATGCCCGCCTCGGTGGCGGGCACCGAGCCGGACCAGCTCATCGCGCTGGAGGTCGCCAACCGGTCCATCGAGGACGCCGGCGGAGAGTCCGTACTCCCCGCCGACCGGCAGCGCGCCGGGATCGTCCTGGGCAGAGGCGGCTACCTGACGCCAGGTCTGGTCCGGCTCGACCAGCGGGTACGGACGGCGGGCCAGCTCGTCCGTACGCTGCGGGAGCTGGCGCCCGACCTGGGCGAGGACCGTATCGAGGAGGTCAGGGCGGCCTTCGCCGGGCAACTCGGCCCGGAACAGCCCGAGTCGGCGATCGGTCTGGTGCCCAATCTGGCCGCGTCGCGTGTCGCCAACCGGCTCGATCTGCGCGGCCCGGCCTACACCGTCGACGCGGCCTGTGCCTCGTCGCTCGTCGCGGTCGACCACGCGGTGCGTGAACTGGCCGCAGGGCGCTGCGATGTCATGCTGGCCGGCGGAGTGCACCACTGCCATGACATCACCTTGTGGAGTGTGTTCAACCAGCTCGGCGCGCTCTCGCCGAGCGAGCGGATCCGTCCGCTGCACCGCGACGCCGACGGTGTGCTCATCGGCGAGGGCACCGGTGTTGTAGTGCTCAAGCGGCTCGCGGACGCGGAGCGCGACGGCGACCGTGTGTACGCCGTGGTGTCCGGCACCGGAGTGGCCAGCGACGGCCGCTCGGCCAGTCTCTTCAACCCGGATCCCGGCGGCCAGGTCCGCGCGGTCCGGCAGGCCTGGGACGCGGCCGGTCTCGACCCGCGCGCGGCGGACGCCCTCGGGCTGCTGGAGGCGCACGGCACCGCCACCGTGGCCGGTGACCGGGCCGAACTGACCACGCTCACCGAGGTGTTCGGACCGGCGACGGGCGCACGGGCCGCCATCGGTTCGGTGAAGTCCATGATCGGGCACACCATGCCCGCCGCGGGGATCGCCGGACTGATCAAGGCCGCGCTCGCCATCCACCATGGAGTGCTGCCGCCGACTTTGCACTGCGACGAGCCGAACCCGGCCCTGGAGGCCACCAGGTTCGCGCCGCTCGCGAAGGCCACGGCCTGGGAGGACACCGCCACCGGCGTACCGCGCAGGGCGGGCGTCAACGCCTTCGGCTTCGGCGGTATCAACGCGCATGTGGTACTGGAGCAGCCGGCCGCTTCGGCCGCCCGTACGGCCCGCTCGCCGCGTACGACGGTGAGCGAGCCGGAGCGCGTGCTGCGGCTCGCCGCGTCGGGACCGGTGCAGCTGGCCGTCCTGCTGGACGCCGACGACTCCGCCGTGCTGGCCGCCGGCCTTGACGAGCGCGCTCCGGCGGCGGGCCCGGTCAGGCTCGGCATAGTCGATCCGACCGAGCGTCGGCTGAAGCTGGCCAGAAAGGCGGTCGCCAAGGGCGTGCCGTGGCGTGGCCGCAGCGATGTGTGGTTCAGCCCGAGCCCGCTGCTCGGCCCGGCCGGTGGCCGTACCGCCTTTGTCTTCCCGGGCCTCGAAGCGGAGTTCGAGGCCCAAGTGGCCGGACTGGCCGAGCGATTCGGTCTGCCCTGGTCGGCCGGACAGGACGCCCGGGTCGGTGATGTCGGGCGGCACGGCGCGGCCGTGTTCCAGCTCGGCCGGATGCTCGACACCGCGCTGCGCAGGCTCGCCGTCGTCCCCGACGCGGTCGCCGGACACAGCGTCGGCGAGTGGACCGCCATGGCCTGCGGCGGTATCCACGCGGCCGATGAGGTCGACGCGTTCCTCGCGGACTTCGATCCGGACGCGCTGCGTGTGCCCGGTGCCGTCTTCGGTGTGCTCGGTATGCCCGCCGAGCAGGTGCTCGCCGAGCTGAACGGCCGTACCGATGTGGTGCTCTCGCACGACAACGCGCCCAACCAGTCGATGATCTGCGGTCCCGAGGAGGCCGTGACCGAGCTGGTCCAGCTCTTCAGGACCAGAGGAGTGATCGGGCAGGTGCTGCCGTTCCGCTCCGGCTTCCACACGCCGATGCTCGCGCCCTATCTCGGTCCCATCCGGCGCGCGGCGGAGGCCTACACCCTGCATCCGCAGACCACTCCGGTCTGGTCGGCGACGACCGCCGCGCTCTATCCGGACGAGCCGGGCGCCGTACGGGAGTTGTTCGTACGGCATCTGCTCGAACCGGTGCGGTTCCGTCAGCTCGTCTCCGCGATGCACGACGCCGGATACCGCGCCTTCATCCAGCTCGGCGCCGGTCAGCTCGGCTCGCTGATCGACGACACCCTGGCGGGCAAGGACCGGCTGGTGGTCTCCGCGCACTCCACCGCACGGGACAGTCTGGCGCAGCTCCGCCGGGTGGTCACCGCGCTCTGGGTGGACGGTGCGACACCCGATGTGGCCCCGCTGCTGGCGCCGGTTGCCACCGCCACCGCCAGGGCATCGGCCGCTGCGGCGAAGACGCGGCCGTCCGGCCGAGGAGTACGACTGGATCTCGGCGGGGCCCTGGTGTCGCTGCCCGAGGAGGCCAGAAACGTTCTCACCGGCGCGGTGGCCCGTACTCCCGACGTGTCCGCCGTCGCCGACGGCAGCGCGCTGGATCTGCTGGGCCGAGCGGGCAGC
>NZ_FMDK01000701.1 GCF_900091995.1 Streptomyces sp. MnatMP-M17 | reverse complement strand
CTCGCTGGGCTCATAACCCAGAGGTCGCAGGTTCAAATCCTGTCCCCGCTACTGAACAGACCTGAGGCCCGGAGCTCGAAAGAGTTCCGGGCCTCAGTCGTTTCATACGGTGAAGTCCGTACGGCGAGGTGAAGGAGCGGCGCGGTCAGGCGGACGCGCAGTCCGGGCAGGTGCCGCGGTAGGTGACCTCGACATCCGAGACCGTGAAGCCGAAACGCTCTCCGTCCGGCAGATCGGCCAGCGGATCGCCCGTGGGATGGACATCGCGGATGGTGCCGCACCGGGCGCAGACCAGATGGTGGTGAGGCCGGTGCGCGTTCGGGTCGTATCGCTTGGCGCGGCGGTCCGTGGAGACCTCGATCACCTCACCGAGCATCACCATCTCGCCCAGTGTGTTGTAGACCGTGGCCCGTGAGATCTCCGGCAGCCGCGCCACGGCACGCGCGTGCACCTCGTCGGCCGTCAGATGTACATGGTCCCCGTCGAGCACCTCGGCCACGACGCGCCGCTGGGCCGTCATACGCCAGCCTCGTCCGCGAAGTCGTTCCAACAGGTCACTCATGATGACCAGCTTAACAGTGAAGGGAACCAGGTCCCGAACGTGTACGACTTTGGATGTCTGCTTGACTTGGACAAAGTCCATCGTAGGATCGGCGATGGCGGTAGCCGCCATGGGACAGGACTGGCAGTAAATGACGCAGGAGGCGCACGTGACGCAGGGACCGCTCACTACGGAGGCCGGGGCTCCGGTCGCCGACAACCAGAACAGCGAGAGCGCGGGCGTCGGCGGTCCCGTGCTGGTCCAGGACCAGGCGCTGCTGGAGAAGCTCGCCCACTTCAACCGTGAGCGCATTCCGGAGCGCATCGTGCACGCGCGCGGCGCCGGTGCGTACGGCACGTTCACGCTGACACGCGATGTCTCGCAGTGGACGCGCGCCGCGTTCCTCTCCGAGGTCGGCAAGCAGACCGAGACGTTTCTGCGCTTCTCCACCGTCGCGGGCAACCTGGGCTCCGCCGACGCGGTGCGCGACCCGCGCGGTTTCGCGCTGAAGTTCTACACCGAAGAGGGCAACTACGACCTCGTCGGCAACAACACCCCGGTGTTCTTCATCAAGGACGCCATCAAGTTCCCCGACTTCATCCACACCCAGAAGCGCGACCCGTACACCGGCTCGCAGGAGGCGGACAACGTCTGGGACTTCTGGGGGCTGTCGCCCGAGTCCACCCACCAGGTGACCTGGCTCTTCGGTGACCGCGGTATCCCGGCGACGCTGCGCCACATGAACGGGTACGGCTCGCACACGTACCAGTGGAACAACGAGGCCGGCGAGGTCTTCTGGGTCAAGTACCACTTCAAGACCGACCAGGGCATCAAGAACCTGACCTCGGCCGAGGCCGCGGTGCTCGCGGGCGAGGACCCGGACTCGCACCAGCGCGATCTGCGCGAGTCCATCGAGCGCGGTGACTTCCCGTCCTGGACGGTGCAGGTGCAGATCATGCCGGCGGGCGAGGCGGCAACCTACCGCTTCAACCCGTTCGACCTGACCAAGGTCTGGCCGCACGAGGACTATCCGCCGATCGAGATCGGCAAGCTGGAGCTCAACCGCAACCCGGAGAACATCTTCGCCGAGGTCGAGCAGTCCATCTTCTCGCCGGCCCACTTCGTGCCGGGCATCGGTCCCTCGCCGGACAAGATGCTCCAGGGCCGTCTCTTCGCGTACGGCGACGCCCACCGCTACCGCGTCGGCATCAACGCCGACCATCTGCCGGTGAACCGTCCGCACGCCACCGAGGCGCGCACCAACAGCCGGGACGGTTTCCTGTACGACGGCCGCCACAAGGGCGCCAAGAACTACGAGCCGAACAGCTTCGGCGGCCCGTTCCAGACGGACCGGCCGCTCTGGCAGCCGGTCGCGGTCAGCGGCGCCACGGGCGAGCACGCGGCCCCGAGCCACGCCGAGGACAACGACTTCGTCCAGGCGGGCAATCTCTACCGGCTGATGTCCGAGGACGAGAAGGGCCGGCTGATCGAGAACCTCGCCGGCTTTATCTCCAAGGTCTCGCGCGATGACATCGCCGAGCGCGCGGTGAACAACTTCCGCCAGGCGGACGGTGACTTCGGCAAGCGACTGGAGGCCGCGGTCCAGGCCCTGCGCGGCTGACAGCCTCGCCGAGACGGAAGGGGCCGGGTCCTTCGGGATCCGGCCCCTTTTGCCGTCCCCCCGGGCGCCGCCGCCGGACGCGGCGCGGCGTCAGCCGGCCAGCACCGCCG
>NZ_FMDK01000986.1 GCF_900091995.1 Streptomyces sp. MnatMP-M17 | reverse complement strand
CACGCGGCGGCGGATCGCCGCCGTCCGGTCCCATGCCGGCCGCGTCGGCGGCCCGGCCGGTCCGCACCTCGGCGCGATGCCGACGGCGCAGATGGGGCCAGCGCACCAGGAGCAGGTCCACAGCCGCGTCGTAGATCTGCTTGCGGCTCTCCGGCAGATGCTCGCCGCGTTCCAGGTTCAGCGCGCACAGCAGCCCGCACAGGAGCGGGTTCGCACTCATCCCCCGGAGTGCCGGCCGGTTGGACAGTGTGGAGAGCAGCCCCTGCTCGCAGCGCTCCAGCTCTTTCCGGACCTCGGTGCCTCCCGGCGTGTCGGGCTGGTCGTCCCGTGCCTTCCTGTGCCATCCACGCACATACCGCTCGACACTGTGCCGGCTCATCGGGAGCAGGTCGAACCTCTCGAAACCGCGGTCCACCCACCACTGTTCGGCCACGGTGGACGGGCGGGTGGTGACGATGCACCGGGTGTCGGGATACGAGACGAGCTGCTCGTCCACCCACTCCTCAAGGTGTACCCGTTCGCGTGGGCGTACCTCGTCGAGCCCGTCCAGCAGGAGCAGCACCCTGCCCTCCGCCAGCATGTTCCGGACCCAGCCGTCAGGCATCTCGGGGCGGAGCGTCTCCGCGACAAGCTCGTTCAGGGGAGGCGGGCGGCCGTTGGCGAACCGTACGAGTTCCAGAAGGAACGGCGCGGCCGAGAACTCGTCCGCTCCGACGCTCCGCGCCGCGTCGTCGGGTCCGTACGCCTGGTCGGTACGGACGCCTCTTTCCGTACCGACACCGCCCGCCGCGACGGCACCGAGCCAGCGCACGAGCGTACTCTTGCCCGCCCCGGCCACACCGCGGATCAACGCACGCCGATGCGAGCGCAGCTCCCGGTCGGCTCGGGCGCCGACGCTGACCGTCCCGTCATCCGCCCGGTCACGCCGCTTGAGCGTCAGCGGAACGTAGCCCATGGTGAACGGCTGTCTGCGCGGTATGCCACGGGGATCCACGGCGAAGAAATCGAAGCGGTCGAGAGTGCCGACCATGAACCGTCGGTATCTGACCGTGAACGCCTCATCGGGACCGCGATCGGACGTCCCGTTGCCCAACGTCCGGGGAAGTGGAGATGGAAGCGGAAGTGGAGGAGGAAGCGGAAGGGCAAGAGGAAGCTGATCGGCGTCCACGGGCAGCGCGAGCAGTGCCCGCAGCCGGGACTTCTGGGCGGGCTCAAGGCCTCCGTCGAGTGCGCGATCGAGCCGTACGGCCGCCAGACGGGCCAGTCCGTCACCGGGATGGTGCTTGCTGATGACACCGACGATCCTGTCGCCGGCCCACACGGCCGCGCCCGACATGCCTTCCCAGGGTGATGGACCGCCACGCGGGCCCTCGGCGGGCGCCACGGGAATCGTCACCTCCAGTGAACCCGCCCGCCAGTTCGACAGCACCGCCGCCGATCCCACGGCGTGGTACGCGTCCCGGTACCGCGTACGGTTACGCGCCGGATCCGACGCCGTGCGGCCGGTGCGGCCAACGCGGTCGGTACGGCCGTCGTCCGCAGGGCGGTCAGTACGGCCGGTACGGTCGTCGTCCCGCAGCTTCCACCGCGGGAAGCCCACCGCCTGTACCTCCAGCACCTGAGGATGATCCGCGATCCGCGCGAACCGGGCGTCGGGCACCTGTCTGTCCGCCCGCGGCGCTATCGAGACCACCGCCAGGTCCGAGCCGGAGTCGGACCACCATGCCGTCGCGGTCGCCCGCCACTCCCCAGGCAGATCGGGCTCGAACCGGACGTCCACCGACCTCGCGCCCTCGACCACATGAGCCGCGGTCAGTACCGCCCCGGAGGAGACCAGATAACCCGAGCCGCGACGCTTCCGCTTTGCGCCGAGGTCCACGATCAGTTCGGCCACCCTGGGCCGGTCCAGCGCAGGCGAGGTCACCGCTCGCCGTCCACCTCAGCGCCGGAGATCAGCGGTCGGCGGTCCGGTTCTCCGGCCCGCCGGGGATCCAGCGTCAAGGTGATCCGCTGAGTCGAGTTCTGCGCGATCTTGGCGTCGGCTCCCAGCTCCACCACCCAGAACCTGACCTTCGCGCCCGGCCCGGCTTCTTTGTCCACCGAGATGGTCAGCTCCAGCTCCACAGGGCCCAGTTCGAACCGCAGATCCGCGTTCTCGCTCTCCCCCTGGCGCATCGCCTCGGTGAGTTCTGCCCGTAACTGCCCGATCATCTCGGCGAGTTCCACTGCCATGAGCTGTCCCCCTTCAGCACCATACAGACGTAACACATCATCACAGGGCACTTGTCCCGGGTGCAACGGAGATCTCGTGCGATACACCCGGCTACGATGCGCCCATCCGTGGCAGGGGGCATTTTTCGCACAGCAGCCGCGGAACAGCCGGCTTCACACCATCGGGGGGACCTCTAAATGTTCGTGCTGTCCATATTGCTCATCATCGCGGCCGTCGTACTGGCCGTACTCGCCCGCAGCCGCTCCGGCGCCGGCGGCTGGAAACTCGGCGCCGCGCTGGCCGGAGTGGCGGGGCTGGCCTTCGGCGTCATCAGCTGCGTGTACGTCGTGAGCGCCTACGAGGTCGGCGTCCCGGTCCTCTTCGGGAAGACCGGCACGCCGCTGAAGTCCGGGATGCATCTGAAGACGCCCTTCACCGATGTGACGACGTTCTCCACCCGCCCGGTGGACCTCAATCTCAACGACAAGGACGTGGTCGAGGTCCGTTCCTCGCAGGGCGGCGTGCTCTACGCGGACGTCACGGTCAAGTGGGCGGTCACGCCCGAGAACGCCGTGGAGCTGTACCGGCTCGCCGGCAGCCAGGACGCGATCCAGGAGCGGCTGGTGCTGCCGGACAGC
>NZ_FMDK01000532.1 GCF_900091995.1 Streptomyces sp. MnatMP-M17 | reverse complement strand
CCGGTGCCGGGCCGCCCCATTCCACTGCCGCGCAATCCACCCACCGGGCCGCAGGCCGGAGAGACAGGGACCAGGAACTCAGCCCCCCCCGGGGACCCCTCCCCCCGGGCCGCCCCTCCCATCCCCGTACTTGCGATGGAGGGTCGGGGGTCAAGGGTGGGCGCAGCCCATCGCGTAGCGACGCGACGGAGGAGCGCCCTTGACGCCCGGCCCGGAGTCGCGAAACTCAGACCTCAGGGGCGGCCCCCGCGTGGCACGAAACCCACCGGCCCGCCCCGGCTACCCCTCGGTCCGCACCCGTACCCAACAACCCCACCCCAACAGCGGTCCTGAACCCCAACCAACAAACAACAGTCCGCCGCCAAACCCACGCGCCACCACCCCACTCCACTCCCGCGCACACCACCCACCGACCTGACAGCCGCCAAAGAACCCGCCCCCTCAACGGATCTCCCCCCACCCCCATTACCCCGCCCGTGTGAAGTCTTGGTGATGGCGGTGAAATACATGTTCGAGGGCCGTAGGCTCCCGGTGCATGGCTCCTGTCTTCGAGCACGCCGACAGACTCTTCACGCTGCTGAACAGGCTCGTACGCCGCCCGCGGAAAGGTGAGTTACCGGAGCAGGTCAAGGACCGGGAAGGCTTACCCGTTGTCTGGCTGATCGGTGACGACCAGGACGATCTGGCCGAGGGCGTGAGGCGTTCCCTGAATACGGCCGAACCCTGGCGCGTTCCGCACGAGTTCATCGACATGTCCGCGATGTGGGCCGAGGTCGAGCGTACGCGCAGTGACGGGGAACTGAGCCTGTCGCCGGAGTGGAAACAGGCGGAGCTGTACCGGCGCGTCCTCGTCAAACTCGCTCAGGAGTACTCGTCGGCGAGCAACGGCCACGACAGGCGGGTGCGGTTCCGGAGGTTCGGGCTCGTCAACTGGCTTCTGGAGATGACGTACACCGCGGACGAACCGGATCCCCAGCACGACCGGGACATGCTGCGCCGGCTGCGCGACCGGGAGCTCCAGCGAAGACCGCTGTTCGGTTTCATGCGCAGTCCCGGCACCGAGGTGGCGCTGGAATCGCAGGTCCCCTGGTGGGCGTACTTCTTCGGCCTGCATGTGCTCCCGCTCGTCTGGTTCCGGGCCTGGCGCGTTCTCGGCAGCGAGTACCGGTGGCTGCTGCGCCAGCCCTACATGGCGCCCCGCGACCCTGGCACCTTCAGCGGTTTCGCCCTGCGTCTGACCCAGCCCCGCTGGGGCGGTGAGGATCCCGAGCAGGTCGGCAAAATGCTGATCAACGCCTTCCTGGAAGACCTCCGTGCGGCATACCGGCGCCGTATCTGGCGGCGTCGCGCGGCTCGTCGTACCACCTACTGCGTGGCGTTCCTCAAGGGCGTGAGCGGTGACAACCGCGGCCGGGCGCTGGTCCGTTCACTCATCGACGTACGGAACGACACCGGCGCTTTCGATCCGTTGCTGCTCGTCGTCAGCAGCGGGCACGACGAACACGGCCACCCGAGGGTACGAGGGCTGACGGAGGACCTGTACGAGGTCTGGAAGCACAAGCTCCGGGACGCGGGCGGCGGTCGTACGGCCGGTCTCTGGTATCTGCCCGTCGAGGTGGGCCCGCCGCTGCCGGCCCATGACTCCGCCTACGAGCGGCACAAGGAACAGGCCGGCATGGCAGGCCGGTTCACCACGGACCTGCCTCCGGCCTGGGCCCGGCGTGGCGTGACCATCGCCGCCACCGTCCTCGTACTCGCACTGCTGGGCGCGGCGGGCGCCTACACGATCGACGCCGAACAGCAACGGCAGAAGAGCCACTGTGATCTGCGCCGGACCCATCCGGACGCGGACACCCTGGAGCGGCAGCAAGCGACCGGCGAGTGCGTCGGCGTGGCGCCGCACGGCTATGCCTTCGGCGCCACGGACAAGCGCCTCAAGAAGACGCTCGCGACGATCGCCCGGCAGAACAAGGAGGCCGACAGAATCCACCGTGACGCCCCGCGGCGGCCCGTGGTGACACTGGTGCATCTCTCGGCGCTCCTCAGCAGCCCGGGCAAAGGCCAGGCGGCCAGCGCCTTGTCGTACGTACGGGAAGCCCTGCAAGGCACGGCGAGCGCCCAGCGGCGGCAGCTCGACAAACGGGGCGACTCCGATCCCGTTCTGCGGATCTATCCGGCCAGCGCCGGTTCCGGGATGCGCTACGGGCCCGAGGCCGTCGCCACGATCGAGCGCATGATGCGCACCGACCCGACCATCGTCGGTGTCACCGGGCTCGACCAGAGCCGCAAAGCGACGATCACGACCATCGGCGAACTCACGCGCATCGGTCTCCCGATGGTGGCCACGACCCTGTCGGCGGACTCCCTCGACGACCACTCGCCCCTCTACTACCAGGTGTCGCCGCAGAACCGGAGGGAAGCGGAGGTCGCCGCGGCGTACGCCTCGCACCTGGCGCGCACGGGGAAGCTGAAGCGCGCGGTACGGATCGTCCACTCCGCCGATCCGACCGACGAGTACAGCAAGAATCTGAGCGAGGACGCGGCCAGGTACTTCGGTGCCGAGGACTTCGCGGTGAAGAAGCAGGGCTACAAACCGTCGCCCGCGCCCCCCGAAGCCTCCGGATATCCCGGCGCCCAGACCGTGGGCGAACAGGCCTGCGGATATGACGGGCTGGTGTTCTTCGCGGGACGCTCGGAGGACTTCGAGACCGTCCTGTCGTCGGCCAACAACTCCTGCGGCTCCAGCCCGCCGGCCTTCCTCGGCGGCGATGACGTGGCGCGGCTCGCGGCCGATCCCACGCGGCGTGGCGCGTACCCGAGAGTGCCGTACGAATTCCTGGACTTCACGCGCGGCGCGGCGTCCTGCAAGGGCGACAGTGATCTCTACAGCACGATGGAGCGGCTGTTCCCGGAGGAGTGCGAGCAGGTGAGAAGCACCTCGCTCGACGGACACGCGGCGCTCGCCTTCGACGCGGTCAACCTGTATCTCAAGGCGGTCGGCCGGCTCCAGGACACCGCGCCTCAGCTGCCGCTCACACCGCCCGCCGTCTGGCACACGATCAGCAGCATCCATGGGGACGCCGCGCTGGACGGAGAGAGCGGGCGCATCGACTTCGGCGGCGTCGTGGACCAGCAGATACCGCTCGACAAGCTCATCTCGATCCAGCGCGTGGACGGCGCGAAGCCGGCCGTCCAGGCCGGCTTCTGCGGGCTCTGGGGCACAGCGCCGGAGAGCGAGTGGTGCCCGGATCCGGAGCGGGGAGGGAGGTGAGGGCTACGTGGTTCGGGCGGCGGCGGGGGTGCGGTTGCGGTTGCGGACCGAGTCCTAGTAGCCGGGGCGGCCCCCACGCGGCACGAAACCACCCGGCCCGCCTCGACTGCTCCTCGGGTTGACCACGCCTCGGGTCGACTACGCCTCGGACCTGACCGATCCCGCATTCGGACCACCACAACTCGCCCCGCCCGATCCGTCGGCTCAGGATCGTTCGGTGAGCGATGGCGCGCGGCATCCCGGCCGGCTCGACCGGCGGCACTTTCTGGCGGGCACAGCCGCCGGAGCCGCCG
>NZ_FMDK01000812.1 GCF_900091995.1 Streptomyces sp. MnatMP-M17 | reverse complement strand
CCCCCCAGCCGGTCCCGTCCCGCGCGGACAGCGGCCGGTCCACGAGCGGACTGGGCACCGTACCGCCGCGTGAGGACCGTCCGTCCAAGCATGATCCCTCCCCGGTGTCCAACGAGAAGTCACTCTCGCCGGTACACCCGCCGCACGTTCCCCCAGCCCGTCCGTACCAGCAGGACAGCCAGGCCGAGGAACTGGACGTTCCGGACTTCTTGAAGTGATACGACAGCACGAGACACTGAGCGGCGCGCACTTCGCCTTCACCGACCGGTGGGGCGGGGTGAGCGCCGCTCCGTATGAGCGGCTCAATCTCGGCGGCGCGGTCGGTGACGATCCCGAGGCCGTGCGGGCCAACCGCGAACTCGCCGCGAAGTCGCTGGAGCTCGACCCGGCGCGGGTCGTCTGGATGAACCAGGTGCACGGCCGCGATGTGGCCGTCGTCGAAGGACCGTGGACGAGCGGGGAGATCCCCGCCGTCGACGCGCTCGTCACCGTACGGCGCGGGCTGGCACTCGCCGTACTCACCGCGGACTGCGTTCCCGTACTGCTGGCCGATCCGGCCGCCGGGATCGTCGCCGCCGCCCACGCCGGACGCCCCGGTATGGTCGCCGGAGTTGTCCCGGCCGCCGTCGAGGCCATGATCGCGCTCGGCGCCGAACCGTCCAGGATCACCGCCCGTACCGGTCCCGCCGTCTGCGGACGCTGCTACGAAGTCCCGGCGGCGATGCGGGACGAGGTGGCCGCCGCGGTACCGGAAGCCTGGTCCGAGACAAGCTGGTCCACTCCGGCCGTCGATGTCACCGCCGGAGTCCATGCGCAGCTCGCGGCCCTGGGGATCGCGGACCGGCGGCAGGCCGAGGTCTGCACACTGGAGTCGGACGACCACTACTCGTACCGCCGCGACCGCACGACCGGGCGGCTCGCCGGATATGTCTGGCTGGACTGATAGCGCATGAACGACCGCAGAACCGAACTCGCGGCGAATCTCGCCATGGTGGAGGAACGTATCGTCTCCGCCTGTGCGGCGGCGGGCCGCAAGCGGGAGGAGGTGACCCTGATCGTGGTCACCAAGACCTACCCGGCGAGCGATGTACGGCTGCTCCATGAACTCGGCGTACGGCACGTGGCCGAGAACCGTGATCAGGACGCCGCCCCCAAAGCTGCCGCTTGTACGGATTTGTCTCTTATGTGGCATTTCGTGGGCCAGTTGCAGACGAACAAGGTCCGCTCCGTCGTCACTTACGCCGATGTCGTGCAGTCCGTCGACCGGATCCGACTGGTCTCGGCGCTCTCCGCGGCGGCAGTCCGTGCGGGGCGCGAACCGGTCTGTCTGATCCAGGTCGCGCTCGACGCGGAGTCCGGCGCACGCGGGGCGCGCGGCGGTGTGGCGCCCGACGGGATCGAGGAGTTGGCCACGGCGGTGGCCGATGCCCCGGGACTGCGGCTCGGTGGTCTGATGACCGTGGCGCCGCTCGCCGGTCCGTACGCGGGCCGGCAACAGGCCGCGTTCGAGCGGCTGCTGGAATTCTCATCCCGCCTGCGCGCGGACCATCCGGCTGCGAACATGGTCTCAGCAGGGATGAGCTCGGACCTTGAGGACGCCGTAGCGGCCGGAGCGACACATGTTCGCGTCGGTACGGCGGTACTCGGAGTCCGACCCCGGCTCGGGTAACGTCGCGAAGCAAGTCGGACCACAGCAGAAAATATGGTCATTTCCGCCGAAAGGCGGGCATGCCTAGTGGATCGCGGGCACTTGGTGACGAGGCCGATCCACCACAGAGCGGAGGACTCAGAGCATGGCCGGCGCGATGCGCAAGATGGCGGTCTACCTCGGCCTCGTGGAGGACGATGGGTACGACGGCCGGGGTTTCGACCCCGACGACGATTTCGAGCCCGAGCCCGAACCCGAGCGGGAGCACCGGCGCCACCAGCCCGTGCACCAGCAGGAGCGTGAGCGGGAACGGGAGCGGGAAGAGCCGATGCGGGTGGTTCAGCCTCCCGCCCAACGTGAACGCGAGCGCGAACCGGTGTCGCTGGGGGCGGAAATCGGGCGTCCGGCACGAATCGCCCCCGTGGCATCCATCACACCTGAACGTCCGAGTCTGGAGAAGAACGCACCGGTGATCATGCCCAAGGTTGTGTCCGAGCGGGAGCCCTACCGCATCACCACATTGCACCCGAGGACCTACAACGAGGCCCGTACCATCGGGGAACACTTCCGTGAGGGCACTCCGGTGATCATGAATCTCACGGAGATGGACGACACCGATGCGAAGCGACTTGTCGACTTTGCCGCGGGACTGGTCTTCGGTCTCCATGGCAGCATTGAGCGGGTGACGCAGAAGGTGTTCCTGCTGTCTCCTGCTAACGTCGATGTCACGGCGGAGGACAAGGCCCGCATCGCAGAGGGCGGGTTCTTCAACCAGAGCTAGGAACACAGCACCGGGAACGACCCGGTCGCGCGGCGGGAACGGCCCGGCGCGGGACCGGACCAGAGTGAGCCAGGGGAGAGGGAAGCAGCGGGATGGGCGTCGCACTACAGGTGGTCTACATCGCGCTGATGTGCTTCCTTATCGTGCTTATTTTCCGGTTGGTCATGGACTATGTCTTCCAGTTCGCCCGCTCATGGCAGCCCGGCAAGGCGATGGTGGTCGTTCTGGAGGCCACCTACACTGTCACGGATCCACCGCTCAAGCTTCTTCGGCGGTTCATCCCGCCGTTGCGTCTCGGGGGCGTGGCACTCGACCTGTCCTTCTTCGTTCTGATGATCATCGTCTACATCCTGATCTCGCTGGTGAGCACTCTTGCGAGGGGGATGTGAACGATACGGTCTTGCCGACTGCCGACGACTACGTAGAGGTGAAGAAGAGATGCCATTGACCCCTGAGGACGTGCGGAACAAGCAGTTCACGACCGTCCGCCTCCGAGAAGGCTACGACGAGGACGAGGTCGATGCCTTTCTCGACGAGGTCGAGGCCGAACTGACGCGCCTGCTCCGCGAGAACGAGGATCTGCGCGCGAAGCTGGCCGCCGCGACGCGTGCCGCCGCGCAGAACCAACAGCAGCAGGGCATGCGCAAGCCTCCGGAACAGCAGGACCGTCCCGGTGCGCCTGTCCCCGCCGCCATATCCGGACCGCCGGTCCAGCAGCAGCCGCCGCAGATGGGCCCGCCCCAGCTGCCCGGTGGCGCTCCGCAGCTCCCCGCGGGACCGAGTGGCCACGGTCCGCAGGGTCATGACCCGCGTGGCCAGCACGGCCCGGGACCGATGCAGGGCGGCCCCATGCAGGGCGGTCCGATGGGCCAGGGCGGCCCGATGCAGGGTGGTCCCATGCAGGGCGGACCCATGCAGCAGGGTGGTCCGATGGGCCAGGGCGGTCCCATGCAGGGCGGCCCGATGCAGGGTGGTCCCATGGGTGGACCGATGGGCGGCCCCATGGGCGGCCACGGCCCGCAGATGCAGCAGCCCGGTCAGGGTCCCGGCGGCGACAGCGCCGCGCGGGTGCTCTCGCTCGCCCAGCAGACCGCCGACCAGGCGATCGCCGAGGCGCGCTCCGAGGCGAACAAGATCGTCGGTGAGGCGCGCAGCCGCGCCGAGGGCCTGGAGCGCGACGCGCGCGCCAAGGCGGACGCGCTGGAGCGGGACGCGCAGGAGAAGCATCGTGTGGCGATGGGCTCGCTGGAGTCCGCGCGCGCGACGCTGGAGCGCAAGGTCGAGGATCTGCGTGGCTTCGAGCGTGAGTACCGGACGCGTCTGAAGTCCTATCTGGAGAGCCAGCTGCGTCAGTTGGAGACCCAGGCGGACGACTCGCTGGCGCCGCCGCGTACTCCGGCGACCGCTTCGCTGCCGCCGTCCCCGTCGATGGCTCCGGCCGGAGCGGGTGCGATGGGACATGGCGGTATGGGCGGGCCCTCCATGGGCCACGGCGGCCCCTCGGGCCCGTCGTACGGCGGGCAGCAGCAGATGTCCCCGGCGATGACGCAGCCGATGGCACCGGTACGGCCGCAGGCGCCGCAGCCGATGCAGCAGGCGCCGTCGCCGATGCGGGGATTCCTGATCGACGAGGACGACAAC
>NZ_FMDK01000282.1 GCF_900091995.1 Streptomyces sp. MnatMP-M17 | reverse complement strand
GCCCTGCGCGACGCCTGGGGTGTGGCGGCGGCGCTCAGCACCCGGGCCGCCCTCGCGATGGCCAGGGGCAATCTGGAGGCGATGCGCGGCAACGCGCTGGAGGCCCGCGGTCACTTCATCGATCTGGGAGACGCGTGGGGCCAGCTCAAGGCGACGGAGGTGCTGAGCGTCCTCGCGGAGATCAACGCCGACTACGAACTGGCCGCCGGGCTGCACCGCGAGGGACTGCGTATCGCCGAATCCCTGGAGCTGTGGTCCGAGGTGTCCCGCAAGCTCTCGGGGCTGGGCCGGATCGCCCTGCTGGCGGAACGGCTGACGGAGGCGGACGAGCTCCATGAGCGGGCGCTGCGGCTGGCGGTCGACCAGGGCAACCGGCCAGTGGCGCAGTTCGCCGAGCTGGGACTCGCGCTGGCCGCCCGGCGTCAGGGCCGGCTGGACACCGCGGAGGAGCATCTGCGGCCGTGGCGCGAGTGGAACCGCAGCCGGGGAGCGTTCACCGGACTCGCCCTGGTACTGGCCGAGTTGGGATTCGTCGCGGAGCAGCGTGGTGATGCCGCCGCCGCGCTCGCCCTGCACCAGGACTGTCTGGCCACCGCGCGCGTGACAGGTGATTCACGGGCCGTGGCGCTGGCGCTGGAAGGGCTCGCCGGTGCGCACTCGCTCGCGGGCCGGCACACGCGGGCGGCGCGGCTGCTGGGAACCGCGGCACAGACCAGGACGCTCTCGGGCGCGCCGCTGCCACCGGCGGAGCGCGGCGATGTGGAGCGTATCTCCGCGCGGATCCGCGAGAGCCTCGGCGAGGACGCGTTCCGGGCCGGACTGGAGGCCGGAGCGGCGAGGGACCACGAGACCGCGGCGGACGAGGAGGAGAAGTTCCTGACGGATCACCGGCATACGGCCTGACCACCGGCATACGACCTGACGAACGGGCGCCGGTCCTCTATCCGGACCGTACCGTTCCCGTATCCGGACCGTGCCGGTCTGTCGCATCCGTCCCTCGCGGACCTCCGCCGGCGGCCGTCCGTCGACTCGCCGCTTCGGCCAACTCGCCCTGTTCATATGGTCGTTCATGGTCTACTCGACGCCATGGAACGCGGTAGCGGACACGGTCCCATCCTGGTCATCGGCAGTACCGGCAAGACCGGCCGGCATGTGGTGGCCCGGCTGCGGCGGCTCGGCGAGGACGTCAGGGCAGTGGCCCGCACCACACCGGTCCGCTTCAACTGGTTCGACGAGTCCACCTGGGAGTCCGCGGTGTCCGGAACGCGAGCCGCCTATCTGGTGGACGCGCAGAACGAACACGCCGCCGAACGGATGCGGGCCTTCGCTCCGTTCGCCGTCGAGCACGGCGTCGAGCGGCTGGTCCTGCTCTCCGCGCGCGGCTGGGCCGACTCCGGTGAACCGGAACTGCTGGCGACGGAGGACGCGTTGACGGAATCCGGCGCCGCCTGGACGATTCTCCGGCCGACCTGGTTCATGCAGGGCTTCACCGAGGACGAGACACTGCGCGGGCCGCTACGGTCCGGAGAAGTGCGGCTGCCGTCCGGCGACGGAGTGGAGCCGTTCGTCGACGCCGAGGACATCGCCGAGGTCGCGGCGGCGGTCCTCACCGGGGACGGCCACGAGGGCGTCGTCTACGCCCTCTCCGGGCCGCGCGCCCTGAGCATGGGAGAGGCCGTGGACACAATCGCCAAGGCGACCGGCCGCGCGATCCGTTACGTACCGGTCTCCGAGGAGGAGTACATGGCCGGGCTTGTCGCGCAGGGCATGCCGCCCGGCACGGCCCACTTCATGGCGAAGCTGTACCGCTGGATACGGGACGGCGAGGACGCCTATCTCTCCGACGGTGTCCAGCGGGTGCTGGGCCGGGCTCCTCGGGACTTCACCGAATTCGCCGGTCGGGCCGCGGCGGCCGGAGCCTGGGACGACTGACCGTACGGACGGTACGTGACCCACGCGGACGTACCGCCCGGACGGACCGTGCACGGACGCTCAGACGCGGCCCACCCGGTGGAGGATCTCCGCGGCGATCGTCTCCGGGACCTGCTGCGGCTGCCAGTGCGAGACGCCCTGAAGACGGACGAAGCGGTAGTCGCCCGTCATATGGTCCGCGGTGTGCTCCGCGGCGAAGACACTGACCGACGGATCGTGTTCGCTCCAGATATGGGTGGTCGGCACGGCGACGGGCCCGAGCGGACCGTTGTCGTCCCGCAGCGTTCCCGCCCGGTACCACTTGAGCGCGGCCCGCAGTGTGCCGGGACCGCTGTGGAAGCGAACGTACCGCTGGATCTGCTCCTCGCTCAGCACGCCCTCGCCCGCCTGCCGGAACCATCCGTCGAGCCCCGCCGAGCCGTCGGCGAGGAAGGAGTCGGCCGCGTCCTCGGCGCTGAGCGTTTCGATATATCCCGAGTTGTCTCGCTGCTCGGGATCCACCCGCAGCGCGTGCTGGTAGGCGTCCAGATGCGGGAACGCCGACGCCGTCAGGCTCCGTACCCGCTCCGGCGCCCGCGCCGCCAGATACCAGCCGACGACCGCGCCCCAGTCATGGCCTGCGATATGCGCCGAGGCGATGCCGAGGGCGTCCAGGATGCCCAGGGCATCGCCCGCCAGCTCCGGAAGCGCGTACGCGGCCGTCGGTTCGGGACGGGCACCGGGCGAGTAACCGCGCTGGTCGGGAGCGACCGTACGCAGTCCGGCCCGGTGCAGGACCGGCGCGATATCGCTCCAGGACTGCCGGTTGTGCGGAAAGCCATGGAGCAGAAGGACCGGATCACCGTCCTCGGGTCCCGCCACGTCGACGTCGAAGACCAGCTCGTTCAGGGAGATCTGCATCAGGGCTGCCTGTCCGTGGGCGGAGTGGGCCGGGCGGGACCGGACGGGGACGGAGCGGGCCGGGCAGGTCGATGGATGTCAGTCCGCCTTCAGCGCCTCGCGCACTCTCGGGGAGCGCAACGCCTCGGGCGGATCGACCAGACCGATGACACGCGCGTAGGCCGCCGCGACCTCACCGTCCCGCTGCGCCGCCTCCAGGACCAGGCCGATGTACTCCTGGTCGGCGAGGATCTCCGGTGTTCTGTCTCCCTCGACTCCGGGAAAGCCCAGATCGTTGCTGAGCGCCTGCCGCCAAGCCTCGTCCACCGCGTCGCGGGCGAGATCACGGAAGTAGGCGACCGGATCGGGCGGGCCGTCGCCCGTCGCGTGCGCGCGCAGTACGACGGAGCCGAGCGCCGCGACCGTCATCCCTTGTCCGTACGTCGGGTTGAAGCTGCACACCGCGTCTCCCATGACGAGCAGCCCGGTCGGGAAACGGTCCAGCCGCTCGTAGCGGCGGCGCAGACTGGCCGGGAACCGGTAGGACACCGGGGCGTCGAGCGGCTCCCTGCCGACCACCAGCGCCTCGTAGATCTCTGGCGAGGAGAGCGACTTGAGGAAGTCGAGAAAGCCCTCCGGATCGGTGGGCGGTACATCACCGAGGATTCCGTACGCGGTCACGATCTGACGCTCACCGTCGATGCGCGCGCATATCGCACCGCGAGGATTGTCCGGTGTGGCGACGATGTCGACGGAGATGTCGCCGGGCGACGGCTCGGGTCCGGCCCGGTAGTGCCGGGTGGTGTAGGTGAGGCCGACCTGTGTGCGGTCCTCCGGGACGCCCGGCCAGCCGTGGTCCTTCAGCCATCGCGGGACCTGTGAGCCGCGGCCCATGGTGTCGACCACGAGCTCGGCGTCGACGACGGAGGTGCCGCCCGGATCCCGGCGGTCCACCGTCCGTACGCCGGTCACATGGTGCGCGACCGGAGCGAACCGCAGGCCGACGACCTCTCTTCGGTCCAGGATCTCGACATTGGCCAGCGCCCGTACCCGGTGGCGGATATGCGCCTCCAGCGTGGGACGGGCGACGGATACGGCGAGGAGTCCGGAGTCGCCCTGGCTCATCGGAATGCCGTCCATGATCCAGCGGACATTCCCGGCCACGTCGCCCGTGACGGCGCCGGCCGCCTCCAACTCCTCGGTGATACCGGGGAAATACTCTTCGATGATCTGCTGGCCCCGGGCCAGTATCCCGTGCACATGGCGTCCTTGCGGCACTCCGCGCCGGTTCTCCGGGAGATCGGTCAGCTCGTCCCGGTCCACGACGACGACCTCGTCGTACGCCTCCGACAGTGCCCGCGCCGCGAGCAGACCCGCGATGCTCCCGCCCAACACCACGGCTCGTCGCACGTTCTTACCCGTCTTACCCGTCATGGCGGGGTGCCTCCTCAATCTCTGTCACTGCTCGTATCTGCCACCCCTGCCGTCCGCCACTGGTGGACGCCGCGTCCCTCAGGACTAAGGGACGCTAACTCCGCCCGGTAACCGATGGACCATCGCGCGGTAATCCCGCTGCCGATGCTCCGTTGACAACGGGGGCAAACCGCGCCTAGCCGTCCTGGGACGTATCCGTCCCGTACGAACGGCCGGACGGTGTCGGAACGCGTCCGGAACGGTCTCGGCGCGGGTCCGGTGCAATGAAAAGCTCGCGCGTTGAGAGGCCGTGCCGCCATGAGAGGCCGTAATTCACGGAGTTACGCCGAATCGGTGCCGCGTCAGGACGGTGGCACTCACCGCGCCCCGTTGTCGGGATCCGCGGCGTAAGGGTGCATTACGCTCGGGCTCTCCGGCGGCGCCGAGAAAGCCGATCGGCCGCACCGTCAAGCGCCTACGGGGAACGGCAACGCCGTACGAAGACAACTCCGTATTCCGCCGAAAGCATCGGCGCCCGTTGGTCCGAGACCGTCCGAACCCGTCCGAACCCGAAGGAAATCTCCGATGAAGGCATTCCAGGCTGTGACCGACGCGATCGCCGCCGAAGGGCTCGACCACTTGTTCGCCGTGATGGGCGACGCGAACCAGGACATGATCGTGGATTTGGGCGAACGGCACGGCGCGACATTCGTCCACGCCCACCATGAAGCCGGCGCCGTCGGCATGGCCGACGGTTACGCCCGGTTCAGCGGCAGGCCCGGTCTCGCGTCGGTCACCCAAGGGCCCGGCTACACCAATGCCACGACCTCGCTGGTGGCGGCACGGCTGCACCGCACGCCGCTGATGGTGATCGCCGGACACGCCTCCCTCCGTGACCCGTACAACCCGCAGGGAATGGTGGACCAGCCGGCGCTCGCCAGACTCACCACCGAGGCCACCGTACGAATGGAATCGGTGCACAATGTGGACTACTGCCTCGGTGAGGCATTCCGTCAGATCAAGGTGCGGAAAGGGCCGTTCATTCTGAATCTTCCTCAGGACATCCAGCAGACGGAGATTCCGGATCCCGGATGGACGTACCGGCCCATGTACGCGCCCAACACCCTCCAGCCGCCGCGTACTCAGGATGTCGAGGAAGCGGTCAAGCTGCTCGCCTCGGCCCGGCGCCCGACGATTCTCTGCGGACTCGGCGCGAGGAATTCCGGGGCGGAATCCGAGGTGCGCAGACTGGCCGAACGTCTTGGCGCACCGGTCGGAGTATCCATTCTCGCCGCCGGATTCTGTGCCGATTATCCGCTGTATCTGGGAGTCAGCGGCGGACTGGGCTCGAAGCTGACAGTGGAAACACTTGCCGAGAGCGATGTGATGGTGGTGGTCGGCGCCAGCCTGAACGAATGGACGACCGACTTCGGCAAGCTCCTGGCGAACGGGAAGAAGATCATCCAGATCGACGACCGGCCCGACGCCTTCGGCTGGTACGCCCGGGTGGCGGTCGGTATGACGGCCGACGCCAGAACGGCCGTGTCGGCCCTGGTGGACCGGCTCGCCGAGACGGTGGACGCGCGCCGGCCCGACGCCGGACTCGTACAGCGGCTCCAGGACGATCGGAAGCCGACGGCCGTGCACTACAACGACGGAGACGCGACGGATCCACGCCGTGCGGTACGGCATCTCGAGGACGCGCTGCCGAAGGACGACCGTGTCCTGGTGCTCGACGGCGGCCACGCGGCCATGGTCTGCGCGAAGATCCTCACCGTGCCACGCGCGGAGAACTGGGCGGTCGGCTGGGACTTCGGCGCCATCGGCCAGGGTCTCGCCCTCGCGATCGGCGCCTGCTTCGCACGTCCCGGACAGCGTGTCACCCACGCGACCGGAGACGCCTCGTTCATGATGAACGTCGCCGACTTCCATACGGCCGTACGCCACAAGCTGCCGCTCACGGTGGTCGTCTTCAACGACCACGCGGTGGGCCAGGAGAAGCACGACCTGATCCACAAGAAGCTGAACCCGTCCTACGCCGACATGCCCGAGCCCGACTTCGCGAAACTGGCGGCGGGCTTCGGCGCCAAGGGCTTCACCGTACGCAACCCCGACGACCTCGGCGAGATCGACCGAGCACTCTCCGTCGAGAACGGCCCGGTCCTGATCGACGTACGGATCAACGGCGACGTCGAACTGGCAGCAAGCTGGGAAATCGCCAAGCACCTGAGCTAGGGTCTTTCGTTTGGATCAGGCTGGGCACGCTCCCTCACCCAGCCTGATCCAAACGAAAGACCCTAGGCCGCTCCGGGGCGCCGGGGACGTTCATGGCGCGTTCCGGGTCGGCGCCCCATAACGCGCCTTCCAGTCCGCAGGGCGAGTCGTCAGGACGGGCCGGACCACTTGGCAAGTAAGGACCTACCTACATAGGCTGGGACCATGGTCCGCAACGCAGACGAGACACGGCGCAAGATCCTGGCCGCCGCCACGGAGGAGTTCGCCCGCCACGGGATCGCCGGGGCTCGCGTCGACCGCATCACCACAACCGCGGGCGTGAACAATGCCCTGCTCTACCGTTACTTCGGCAGCAAAACGGACCTGTTCGACACGGTTTACAGCCGTCTGGTCGTGGAGATCGTGACAGCCGTTCCGATGGATCCCACCGACCTGCCGGGTTACGCGGGACGCCTGCACGACTACTACGAGGCCCATCCCGAGGTCGTACGTTTCGCCGCCTGGCGCGAGCTGGAACGCCCGCATCACGAAGTACCCGATGCCGTGCTCAAGGCGCAGGAGGAGAAGGCCGCCCTCATCGCCCAGGCGCAGAAGGACGGTCTCGTCACATCCCGGCTGCCCGCCGAAGAGCTGCGTGATCTTCTCGTCCTGCTGTCCCTCGGCGGTCTGCCGTTGAATCCGGCCATGGACGCGGCCGTGGACCGGAAGCGCCGCCGCGCCACGATCGTGGCCGCCGCCGCGGCGGTCCTGAACGCATGACCGACGACCGCGGCCGACACATGACATCAACCGTCGACAGGGAGCTCAGCACGTGAATGTGGTCATCTTCGGAGTGTCCGGCATGGTGGGACAGGGTGTCCTCCACGCCTGTCTGCGGGACGAGCGGATCAGAGGTGTCCTCGTCGTCGTACGCACTCCACTGGCGGTGAGCCATCCGAAGCTGCGCGAGGTCGTCCACTCGGACTTCACCGATCTCACCGCGATCCGGGACGAGCTCGTCGGCCTCGATGCCTGCTTCTTCTGTCTCGGCGTCAGCTCCGCCGGCCTGTCGGAGGCGGAGTACACGCGGATCACCTACGACTACACCTTGGCCGCCGCACGTGCGGTGTACGCGGAGAATCCCGCCCTCACCTTCACCTATGTATCGGGAGAGGGAACCGACAGTACGGAGAAGGGCCGCTCCATGTGGGCCCGGGTCAAGGGCCGCACGGAGAACGAACTGCTCGCCATGCCCTTCCACGCCTATATGTTCCGGCCCGGTTATATTCAGCCCCGCCACGGCGCCGTCTCCAGAACGGCCACGTACCGCGTGCTGTACCGCCTGACCTCATGGCTCTATCCGGTCCTGCGCCGGGTGATCCCACGCCATGTGACGACGACCGACCACCTGGGACGGGCGATGATCGAGGTCGTGGGCCTCGCGGGGACAGGTCCGACCGTGCTGTACAGCCCGGACATCAACCGCCTCGGCGCCTCGAACGCACCGGGCTCGCCCCTGTCGGCCTGATGCCATGGCGGCGGTGCTGACGCAACCGCCCGGGGCCCGGTCGTACGGAGCGCCGTCGAGTGGCCGCTTCCCCGCCGGGGAGGGCGTCGGCGGACGCTACTTCGAGAACCGCGGCGAGTCCCTGTCCCACAATCCGCAGAGCGCGGACAGCACAGAACCGTCCGGCGTCGCCGCGCACGCACTGGACGAACAGGACGCCGCCCGCCTGGGGGAGGTCTCTCTCGCGATGCTGGAGGCATGACCGGCACCCGTGACGGTCATTTGAACGGCGCCACGGGACCGGGTCAGCAGATCACCGTGAGCAAACCACACTGACGAGGGAGAACGACGCGAAGAACGTTCCTTGTGAGAGGCCGGCGAACCAGCGGTGGCCGCGGTCCCGGTCGATATGGCCTGCCTCGATGGCCTGTTGCATGTTGCGGCCGAGTCCCAGTGTGTGGTCGGCGTCCTGGAACTCGCGGAACACCGGTGCCGTGACGCGGGCCGTCTCCACGCTGAAGCCCGCCTGCTCGGCGAGGCGGGCGAGGCTGCGGCCGATGGTGGCGTGACGTACCACCTCCGCGGTGGTGTAACGGGTGAAGGCGCGGCTTGTCTCAAGATCTTCCGCGTCGACGACCAGGGTGTCCCAGTCAGGTTCGACAAGACCGATCAGAGCGCCTGGCCGGGTGGCGCGGTGCAGTTGTGCGAGAACGTCGGCGGGTTCGGCGACGTGCATAAGGACCCGGTCGATCTTGGCCCGGTCCACTGTTCCCGGCTCGACGGGAAGGGCATGGACGTCTCCCTCGCGGAGCTCCACACCTGGCAGACCCTCCGTACGCCGACGGGCCTCGGCGAGCATGGCCGGATCACGGTCCACACCGATCACCGAGCCACTCACACCGACGCGTTCCGCCAGCACCGCCAGATCCGTGCCCGGACCGCATCCCACATCCAGCGCGGTCTGGCCCTGCTGAATGTCCAGCAGGTCGATCAACTCCTGCTTGTACGCACGACCAGCACGGTCGGCGGCGGTACGCAGCATATAGGCAGCCTGGTCAGGTCGGGACACACCAAGGTTCATCGACATGCGGGCAAGTCAAACACTCCGGTCGCCCGCATGGGCAAGGCGGCACCCCAACCCCGGCACCCCAGGCCAATGGTCGGGGTCGGGGTCGGAGTGCCGGTGTGGTGGCGTCAGACGCCTACGCCGAAGTCGGCCGCGATTCCGGCCAGTCCGGAGGCGTAACCCTGGCCGACCGCGCGGAACTTCCACTCCTCGCCGTGCCGGTACAGCTCGCCGAAGACCATCGCGGTCTCGGTCGCCGCGTCCTCGCTCAGGTCGTAGCGGGCGAGTTCGGCGCCGCCCGTCTGGTTGACCACGCGGATGAAGGCGTTGCGGACCTGGCCGAAGCTCTGGCCGCGGCTCTCGGCGTCGTGGATGGAGACCGGGAAGACGATCTTCGACACCTCGGCGGGGACGGCGCTCAGATCGACCTTGAGGGACTCGTCGTCGCCCTCGCCCTCACCGGTCAGGTTGTCGCCGGTGTGCTCCACCGAACCGTCAGGGCTCTTCAGGTTGTTGTAGAAGATGAAGTGCTGGTCGGAGAGCACCTTGCCGCTGCTGTCCACCAGCAACGCGCTGGCGTCGAGGTCGTAGTCGAGGCCGGTGGTGCTGCGCGCGTCCCAGCCCAGCCCGACGAGGACCGCGGTCAGCCCCGGAGCCTCCTTGCTGAGAGAGACGTTGCCGCCCTTGGCCAGACTCACACCCATGTCGCTGTTCCCTTCACGTGTTCCCGCACCGAGCCCCAGGCAGAGGGCCGGTTCCGGGAATCCCGGTCCCTTGGATCCACAGCTAAATCTACAGCACTGTAGAAGTTACGGAGAGCCCCCCGACCGGGCGAGCTCCTCCGCCACGTGATCCCACGCCACGCCGCACACGCGTGAGGGCGCCCCGTCACATCAGGACGGGACGCCCTCACACGCATATCCGGGATTACAGGTCGAACTCGTGCGGCGGCAGGTCGAGCGCGTAGCACGCCTCGCGGACGACCGCCTGCTCGGTCTTGTCGAAGTCGCCGTCGGCGCCGCCGATGACAATGCCGATCTGGATGACGGCACGGGCCTCGGTGGGCTTCTTCTTCGCCTTGGCGACCTCCTGGAGGACGCTGACCTTGCCGAAGTCGAAGTCGGCGGTGAGCTTGTCGAGGTAGCCGTCGAAGCGGCGCTGCAGATCATCGGCGGGGAAGTTCTGGAGCACCTCGTTGCTCATGATGAGCTGGGCGACCTTGCGTCGTTCTTGCGGATCGATCGTGCCGTCGGCGGCGGCGACCAACGCGCACATCGCCATGCTCGCATCGCGGAACGCGCCGCTCTTGAGGTCGTTCTTCTTGGCGTTGAGCTGGGTCTGCATCGTCGATGCGGACTCCTTGATGCGATCCCACAGGGCCATGAAAACTCCATACAGTCAGGGGCTGCCCGGACCGCGTAAGGAGCGGCCCGGACCACCACTTCTTCTACAATGCTGTAGAAGCTAGCAGGGACAGGGGCGAAGGCGTCTCAGCCCTCGCCTCAGTCCTCGTCGCCGCCTTCCTCTTCCTCGTCGTCTCCTTCGAAGAAGTCGCCGACCTCGTCCACGACCTCGGCGGCCACCATCCCGCCGACGACTCCGACCGCCAGTCCCGCCGCGCCGGCGGCGATGACGGTGCCCATCCCGGGCCCGGAGCGCTGGTGGTCGTCGTGGTGGCTGTCGTGGTGGTGACCGCCGTGACCATGGCCATGCTCGTCCTTGTGCGCGTATCCGCCGTACCCACCGCCGTGTCCGTACGGGTCACCGCCGTGTCCGTACGGAGCGGCAGGAACGGCGTGGGAGCCATGGCGGTCGGCCAACTGGCGTACCCAGCCGTCGACTTCGGCGGCCCAGTCACGCTGGTCGACACCGTGGTGGCCGACCGTGAACCGGGTCAGCGCGTCATGTCCGGACGAGAAGAAACCACCGGGCTTGTCGGCTTCGAGCACCACCTCCATGCCGCCCGGGTTCGCCAGGAAGGTCACCTCGATCTCTCGCATGGCATGGGCGTACTGCGGCGCGGGAGTGAGCTCGATCTCCTGGTAGAACGGCAACTGCTGTCCGGTGCCGCCGATACGGCCGTATTCGAGATCCGCGGACTTGAAACCGAAGCCGAGCTGTCCGAGGGCTTCGAGGACGGCCTCCTGGACCGGCAGCGGACGCACCGCGAGCGCGTCCAGGTCGCCCTTGTCCTTGGCTCCGGCCACCGCGAGTTCGGTACGCACTCCGAGTACGACGCCCAGGCCCTGGCCGTGCAGTTCGGTGACGGGAGTCTCCCACGGCAGCGCCACGGAGAACGGAACGCTGAACAGCTGGTCCTCGGCGAGACGAAAGCCTCCGCCCACGGTGAACCGGTCGAAAGTGAGAACGCCGTCGCTCTCGCCCTCGTCATGCTCCACCTCGACGCGCGCGACCAGCTCCAGGGTGATCTGCTCGATGTCGAAGGCGGCGCTGCCGCCCTTGAGATGGACCTGACCGGTGAGGCTGCCTCCGGGCAGCACCGCGCCCGTGTCGAGGACCGTGTCCACCGTGGGGCCGCCCACACCGAGCGAGCCGAGCAGCCGTTTGAACACCATCGTGGCGTTCACTCCTTCTTGTACGTGTGGCGTGTGGCTTTGGTCACGGACCGCCGCCCGCTTTCTCTACACTCGTGTAGAAGCATAGAGGCGGCACACCGGGCCGACGCCGTATCCCGTCGGCCCGGCGGTGAAAGTCCGAAAAGAGTCCCGACACCAACAGCCTCTAAGATCCACACCTGTTGGAGAGCAAGAGACACGCCTGCGAGGAAACCACTCACCCATGTCCGAACGGACCGCCGCGCCCTTACGGCGCGCCCTCGCCGACCGCAGCCGCCGCATCGTGGACTCCGGTGCATTCGCCACCACCGTGTTCTGCCTCATCGCGGCCAACGCCGTCCTGCTGGGGGTCGAGACCTACGCGGGTGTCGTACACCAATGGCACGAGGTCCTGAAGGCCGTGGAACATCTCTTCCTCGCCGCCTTCACGGCGGAGATACTGCTGCGCGGCGCCGCCCACGCGGACCGTCCCAGGGACTTCTTCCGCGATCCGTGGAACGTCTTCGACCTGCTCGTCGTCGCTCTGGCCTTCATGCCGTTCGCCCGCGAGAACGCCACCGTGCTCCGGCTGCTGCGCCTGGCGCGCGTGCTGCGCGCCGCGCGGTTCCTGCCACAGCTGCGTATCGTCATCGTCGCGGTCGGCAAGAGCCTGCCCGGCACACTGAGTTTCCTGCTCGTCGGCGCACTCCTGCTGTATGTGTACGCCATGGTCGGCTGGATGGTCTTCGCCGACGACGATCCCGAGCACTACGGATCCTTCGGCCGCGCGGCCCTCACGCTCTTCCTCCTCGTGACTCTGGACGGCCTCGGTGACGCGGTCCGGGCCGGGCTGGAGATCTCGCGCTGGACCATCGTCTACTTCGCCTCCTTCGTTCTGCTCGGCTCGTTCGTCCTCGTCAACCTCCTCATCGGCGTTGTCATCAACTCCCTTCAGGAGGCACGTGAACTCGAAACCGAACAGGACCGTCCCGTTCCGGCACCGGCACCCGCCTCCGTACCCGTACTCGTGCAGCCATCGCCTGCGGACGATTCCAACGCGGTGCTACGGGCCCGGATCGCCGACGCGCGCCGGACGCTGGACGCCATCGAAGCCGGCCTGACGACTTCAACACCGTCCCGGCGCAATTGAACATCGGCCGCCCGGCCGGGAAGAGACCCGGCCGGGCGGCTGCGCGGTTGAGCGGGTGAGCGGTTGTCCGGTCAGCGTCGGCGGGTCGGCAGGATCTGGACGGTGTCGCCCACGGCGCGCTCACCGGTCGCGTCCGAGGTGATGTTGACGAGCTTGCCGCCGACCACCATCGCGCTGGAGCCGCCGCCGTCCAGATTGAGGGCCTGCTTCGCGCCCAGGGAGCGCATAAAGCGCGCGGCCTCGCCCAGCGTGAAGCCCTCGCTGACACCCGGCTGACGCCCGTCGACGGTGACCAGGAGCAGCCGCCCGTGCCCGTCGATACCAGCCATCGTGCGCGGCTGGCGCACATTCGACCACGCGAAACCGAACGAGAGGTCCAGCGGATCGAGTGTGCCCTCGGTGGCGGCGTCGATGGCGATCCGGCCGTTCTTCACCAGCGTCGGCGCGGCGCTGACGATGCTGTCGTGGGCGCCGAGCTCGACCTGACGTCCCGCGGAGTCGCGGATGACCTCCCGCACCGCGATCCGCTCGCCCTTACGGCCGTGGGCCGTCAGCCAGTCGGCCGCGCCGCCGATGCCCTGGAGGACGGAACCGTCGGCCGGGACCGTACCGCCGCGCGGGCCCGCGGAGACCACACGGTCCTTGGAGTCGAGCACGACCTGAGTGCCGGTGCCCTCGGGCAGCGCGGCGCCGAACCTCGGCGTGAACTTCACCAGGTCGTCGGGGAGGGAGCAGGTGGTGTCATGGCGGGCCAGTTCGGTGGGCGCGCCGCCGGGGCGTCCGCAGTTGCGCACCTTTCCGGGAAGCCGGTTGATGCCCTGCACCGCGTAGGTGGAGGACTTCGCCCGGGCGGTGACCGTGGTGGACAGATCGGCGATACGAGGATGCCGCCCGCCGTCCGCCAGGATCAGCGCGGCACGGGATCCGACGGCCATCGACTCCAGCTCGCCTGCGTAGGCGGCGATACCGGCCACCGTGCCCTGTACGCCGTCGGCGTCGGAGGTGATGAAGAAGCCGCCGTTGACGGCGAGCAGGGAACCGTTCTTCACGGCCACGGAAGAGGTCGTCTCACGGTCCGCGACATTGCCGTCGTGGGTGCTCGCCACCGTGCCGCGGAACCGGGCCGGGTCGATGACCGCTACATGGATGCTCTCCCGGTCGGCGAGCAGTCGGCCGTCGTAGCCGGTCCACTCCACGGCCGTACGGAAACCGCCCGCCGCGATCGCCTGGTTGGCGCTCTGGGCCTCGGCCTGGGTGGCGTACGAGCCCACCCGTACCTGCCAGCCCATCGTGCCGCGCGGTGTGTCCGCGTACTCGTCCCAGACGACCCCCTCCACTCGCGGCGCGAACCCGGCGGCGCGGAGCTGCCGCTCGGTGGTGTCGGCCCAGGTACGGTCGCCCAGCGGAGCCCATGTCGCCGCGCCCGTCAGCCGGTTGACGGCCGGAGCCTGGAACGTGATCGTCCAGACCGGCGTGACGCCCTTGTTCTGGATGACGCCGGTGCGCACCTGCACGCCGGGCGCCACGGTGTCCGTCTTCCACTGCACCTGCTGAGAAGCGGAGACCGCTACGGGCGCCGCCGGAGCGAGAGCCTGCGCCGATCCGGACAGCGTCAGGGGATTGACAGCCGCGAGCACGACGGCCGCACCGAGCGCGACACGTGTCCGCAGAATGCGCCGCGCCGTGCCGGCTCCACGCGGATGCTCCGGCGGCTTTCCGTCTTCGTCGTACATGGTTTCCCCTAGCAGGTTGGTGCTCGACACGGCCCGGCCTCACGGCACGCCGTCCACACGATGCGGAGGCCATCCCAGCCGCGCACGGGGGCCGGGACGATAACAACCAGGGGCGCCATGCGGAAGGCCCGATGAAGTGGTGTCATGGCCAACGGGCCCAAATCCTGTCTTTTGGATCAGGCCCTATCAGGCCCTATCAGGCCTTAGTTGGCCAGCGCGACCATCGCATGAGCGGCCGAGGCGAGTGTGACATGACGGTGCCATCCGCCGAAGGAACGGCCCGTGAAGTCCCGGATACCCACCTGGTCCGCGATCTCCGTGAAGTCCCGGTCGACCTTGGCGGTGAGCTTGCTCAGTCTCAGCAAGGAAGCCGGTGGTGTGGTCGTCAGATTGGTCAGCCACAGCTCCGCGGGCCAGCGCCCGCCGTCCTTGCCCACACCCAGCAGCAGCAACTCCCCGCACCCCGCGGTGTGTCCTGTTTCTGCGGCCTCCACGGATGACGGGGAAGGCAGGGAAGGCAGGCCGACGCGGACGGTGGCGGCCAGATTCAGCCGTCTCGTCGGCTCCGGACCGGAGTCCTTTCCCAGGACCGGCCGCCGCATGTCCTTGGCCAGGCTCATGATCTGGTAAGCGGGCAGTAACTTGCCTCCACAGCCCGGAAGAATGGAATCCGCCACGGCAAGACGAAGGTCTCCGCCGACTCTCGCGAGGAGTGGTGTACCTGTGGCGCCGAGTTTCTCGAAGATCGTTGTCGCGTTCGCCTCGCCGATGTCGAGCACCACGGGCCGGAGGGGCAGTCCCCACCGCCTCGTGGTCTCAAGGCTCGCCTCGATCATGCATTCACTCAGAGTCTCCACGTCCACTCCATCCGGAATCGACACCTGACTCCGCCGGAGATCGTCCTTGATCCAGGCCCGAGGTAAATGAAGGCGCCAATTCACCGGAGTGCTCATCTCCTCCGAGACCGCCCAGACTCCGATGGCGCGTTGTGCGTTCAGCAGCTGTCCCAAGGTCGGAAAGAAATGCTTGTCCACTCCCACCGAGTGCTGTCCGGTCTTGGGAATGATCATCGGCTGTACCACCCAGGCCTGCGGAGGTGAGATACCTACCCAGTAGGTGGCAAGTGCCCTGCGGATCGGGGTCCAGTCCCAGGTGGAATCACAGATGAAGTGATGAAGGTTCTGCTCCGAAGCCTGCTCGCCGAGCAGCGCCGCGATATTACGTATCGACTTGCGTCCCTGGGTCTCCAGTAAGCCGCGTAAGTACTGCATGCCTTTTCTGCACTGGTCGCTGCGGGACAGTGAGGTGAACAATATCGAGCAGAGTTCGGTGAACAGCACATCATGGGAGCTGGAGTGAAATGGTGCGCGTGCGCCCCGCACAATCGGGCGGGTGGAGGAATTCGTCATGAGGTGGCCCCGTTTCTGTTCGGTCCGGTCGTTCCCGTCAGCTGGCGACTGCGGATGCCCAGAACGGGATACGGGAGAAGTCCGTACGGTGACGCGTCCGGTGACGGTGCTTGCTGTCCTGTCCTGAACGAGACAGTAAGGATCGGACGAGGCGGAGCCATCACACGCCGGGAGAGAGTGTCAAGTTACCGGACGGTAGTCCCGTTGGTGTGGCTCACGTCACCTTCGGCTCGGGCCCGTACTCGCCGTCAGGCCTCGTAGTTCCAGGGCGGCGACGAGATGGGCGACAGAAGCCAGCGTGATGTGGCGGTGCCAGCCCGGAAACGACCGCCCGGCGAAGTCCCGTACTCCCACGCTCTCGGAGATCGTGGCGAAGTCGCGCACAACGACGCCCGGCAGCCGGGTGAGCCGCAGGGCGGGAACGGCGGAGGGAACATCGGCGTTGGTGAGCCAGAGCCGGCGGCGTGGGTGCCCGACCGGGCCCCACTCGCCCAGCAGCAGCATTCTGTCGCTCCGCGAAGGCGATGCCACCACAGGGATCGCCACGGCCGTCGTCGGGCCGTCGCCCGGATTCACCTGCTGCCGAAGACGCGGAAGGGACTCGGCGAGCTCACCGGCCGTGCGCTCCCGACCGCCGTACTTGGGCAGTTCGGACCGGTCGAGCCGCAACTGCGCCTCCGGACTCACCCGGACGATGAACGCGATCCCCATCGACGAGAGGAAGCGCGCGATCGATGCCGCGTCCACGTCCGCGACATCCACGACGACCGGCCCGCGCGGCACGTCCTTCATAGCCAGGACATTGGCCACCGCTACACGCACGCACTCCTCGATGGTGCCGACCGTGGCATCCGCGGGAACGCTCGCGCGTCGCCGCAACGGATCCACCATCCAGCGGGCGGACAGGCGCAGTTGCCAGTCGACGGGTACGGCGGACCGCCCGGACACCAGCCACGTACCCACCGCGTGCTGGCCGTTGACGGTCCTTCCCAGCGGCAGAGACTGCTGGTCGACGCCGACGGAGTGGGACCCGGCCTTGGGAATCAGCGTGGGCCTGATCACCCAGGCGTCCGGCGCCAGCGTCCGCTGCACCTGCCGAGCGAGGGCGCGCCGTACCGGCATCCACTCCCAGGGCGACTCGCTGATGAAGTGATGCACACTCTGCTGCGCCGCGGCGCCGTCCAGCTGTGCCGCGATGCTCCGCAGCGTCTTGCGTCCTTGCACCGACAAGAGACCACGGACGTACTGCTCCGCCTTGATCCGCTGTCCGCTGCGCTGGAGCGAGCCGAACAGCCACTCACTGAGCTCGGCGTCCAGGGCCGCCGGCACCGCCGAGGCGGTCAACTCCTCGTCCATATACGCGCGCTGATGAAGATCTCGCATCGTGGATCCCCCCTGCTCACCCGCCACTCCGCCCAGCCGGAGCGAAGCACCGCGCCGTGCCGATGCCGCCGCCAACCTCGAACCTCTCAAAAAAAGAGGACAGTTGTCCCGTTTCTTTATACAGGCCCGCGCGGACAACGGCTGCCCTGCTGCAACCACGAGATCCGTTGCGACCTGCACGAATCGACGTCGGGCAAAGCCGCACACCGTTACGGCAGGACAGCACTGATCCCCGGGCGCATCGGGAACCACGGGAAAAACAGGTCGCGTTGAAGGTTTTTTAAGTCCTCACGCCGGCCGGGAAGGCTCCGCGGAGCTCTCCGCCGCCCTGAGCAGGCGCTCGGCGCGCTGCGGCGAGGTGTCCAGCTTCGCCAGCACACCGGCGCTGGCGATATTGGGCAGAACGAGCTCGAAGAGGCACGAGATCTCCTCGGACAAGTCGCGGTCCGGCAGAGTCTCGGTGATCTGCTGTACGCCGGTCCACGCCCCGACGAGCAGCCGCGCGGTGTCGCCCGGGTCGACATGCACGAGCAACTCGCCCCGCTCCTTGGCCTCGGTGAGCAGCTCCTGCCCCACGCTGATCCAGTCGGGCCAGCGAGTGCCGAGGAGACCGCGGGCCTTGATGTCGACGGACAGCCGGATAGCGGCGCCGAGCAGTGGCTCCCTGGGCAGGCGGTAGGCGAGGAGCAGCGCCAGGTCCACCCACTCCTGGAGCTTGAAGTCCTGCGGAGCCAGTCCTTCCATGGTCACCGCCTCGTCCAGCACACCGCGTGCGAGCTGCTCCTTCGTGGTGAAGTGGAAGTACAGGCCACCGCGGGTGAGCTGGATCCGTTCGATGAGGCCGCCGATGGTGGTGGCGTCGTATCCGAGCTCGTTGAACATCTCGGCCGCGGCCTCAAGGATGATCCTGCGGGTGTGGATCGCCCGCTCCTGCCTCACCACCTCACGCCTCCCCCAACACTTTCTTTACCACTGCGTGAACTCACATTTACCTTGGGTAGAAACCGGACGGAGTGCCGGTACTTTAACAGCACAATTCATTGACCTGCGCAGACCGGTCAGTTCAAGGGGGGACCTTGCACTACTTCGCTCTCGCACCGCGTCCGTCCACACCGCCATCGACTCTCCTCGGCGCCTACGCTCATCTGAAGCGCGACGAATCCGTACTCGTCACAGGTTGGGAGCGCGTCGGCGCCCATGAGTTCACGGTGGGCGTCAGATGGCCGGCCGTGCAGGGAGACCTGCCGTACGATCCACGATTACTCACCCAGACCATCAGACAGAGCGGCCTGGTCATCGCGCACGCCGCGTACGAGGTTCCGCTGACGCACCAAACCATGCTGGACAGCCTCGACTTCACGGTGGCACCGGGCTTTCGCATTCCGCGCGACCGGACCGAGACGCTGGATGTCCGGATCACCGTGGCGGCGACCGGAAGCAGCCGACGCACCAGCACGTCTCTGAAGTTGAGATTCCATATCCTCCGCAGCGGTGTCACGGTGGCCCGCGCGGCCTCCGAGTTCCGCTGGATCTCACCGCCGGTCTACCGTCGGGTGCGCGGCGCCCATCTCTCTGTCGACTGGGGATCCTGGCCGCTGCCGGCGCCCATGGACGCGAAGCTCGCCGGTCGGGCCTCCGCCGCCGATGTGGTGCTCGCCCCCGGCGACCGGCCGCACCGCTGGCTGCTGCGCAACGACACAAGCAACCATCTGCTCTTCGACCATCCCGTGGACCATGTGCCGGGACTGGCCCTGCTGGAGGCCGCCTACCAGGCCGCGCATGCGCTGCTGGGCCCGGCGGCGCCCTTCATGGCCGGCCGGGTCGCCATCACGTACGAACGGTACGTCGAGTTCGACCGGCCGTGCTGGATCGAGGCCGAGTCGCTGCCGGCGCCCGGCCCCGACCGGTGTGCCGTCCAGGTCAGCGGCACACAGGGCGAGGAACCGGCGTTCCGGGTCATGTTCGGTGAGGTGGAGCGATGAGGGTCCGGCGGGCTGACATGGTGAACGCCCGGTGAGGTGAGGCGGTGGAGGAGAGCGCGCGGTCCGGGCCGGCCGGCTCACTGGTTGACGAAGCCTCCGTCCACCGGCAGCACGGTGCCGGTCAGGAACGGGCATCGGTCACTGAGCAGCCAGGCCACCGCCGCCGCGATCTCCTCCGGTTCCGCCGTACGTCCTTGAGGAGTCAGCGAGTTGGCCAGCTCCTGGAGACCGGGATTGCGGCCGAACCAGTCGGTGGTGATCTCGCTCCGTGTGGTGCCGGGAGCCACGGCGTTCACACGGATGCCCTGCTTGGCGTACTCGTCGGCGGCGGCCCTGGTGAAGCCGATGACCGCGTGCTTCGAGGCGATGTACGGAGCGGCGGCGGGGATGGCCACCAGGCCGCCCACACTGCTGTTGTTGACGATGGAGCCTCCGCCGTGCTCCAGCATCGCCGCCAGCTCGTACCGCAGGCAGTTGAAGACGCCACGGACATTGGTGTCCATGATGGTGTCGTAGACGTCGTCCGACATCAGATGCAGCGGAGTACGGTCGCCGCCGATGCCCGCGTTGTTGAAGGCCGAGTCCAGGCGTCCGTACTCGGTCAGAGCGAAGTCCACGGCCCTGGCGGCCTCTTCGGGTACGGAGACATCGCTCACCACATACGCCGCTCGCGCTCCCTTGTCCCGTAACTCATCGGTCAGGTCAGCCAGGCGGTCTTTCCGGCGGGCGGTGAGGACCACCGCGGCGCCTTCCTCGGCGAACACTCGTGCCGCTGCGGCACCTATGCCGCTGCTCGCGCCCGTGATGAGGGCGACTTTGCCGGAGAGGAGATCTTTACCCATGGGCGAAGTGTGGCAGGCCCGTTCCCGGCACAAGCGGGATTCGGTCCGCCCGCCGCGTTGTCAGCCACGTAGTACCTCGCGTCGCCCGCCACGCGGTCCACGAGGACCGTGCCGGCTGTCAGCAGCCCGACAGTGCGTCGCAGGTCCGCGCCATGTCCTTGCGACCGGCCCGGACTTCGTCCATGGGCCACTCGCGCTTCCTCAAGGGCGCCGCGCCGCTGCCCGTCACGTCGATCTGGGCCCGTACCGTCTCCGCCGACAACTGAGGCAGCATCAGCCGCCAGAACGGTGTGACCGCCTGGCGTGAGTGCCAGTGGGCGTCGCTGCGTCCCAGCACCTCAAGTCCGGCTATCACGGCCGTAATGGCGGAAACGGCATCGTCGAGCACGACATCGGCGGCCAGACTGCCCTGGTCCCTGGCGACGGTCAGCATGAGCTGGACCCAGTCCTGCCACTGCTGCCACAGATTCACACCGCCCTGCCATGTCGCGTCGCTGCCGAGGCCGAACCCGGCCCTCAGCACCGGATCGCAGGAGAGCCGCTGTGCCAGCGTGTGCGAGGTGTCGACCAGCAGCTGGAGCGGCGCCGGGTGCCTGAGCGGAACGTTTCCGGTGATATACAGCAGTGTCTGTGCCGCGGCGGACTCGACCGCCTCCCCCAGCGCCCGCTTGTTCCCGAAGTGGAAGTGCAACGCACCGTGGCTGACACCGGCCCGGGCGCAGATCTGCGTAACGGAGGAATCCGCGAATCCGGCCCGGTCGAAAACCTCCGCGGCGGAACGGATCAGTTCTCGACGCGTACGTACGGCACGGTCCTGCTTGGCCATGAGGCGCTCCGGGAGGGTGGTGAGCGATGGGTGAAACGCACGAGAACATGCCCACAAGAAAATGCCACAGAGAGACGACGAAGGAACCTGACTCCGGGTCGGCCGCTACACGGCCTGGCTGGATCGCGCCCTGCGCGGGCCGGCGCCGCGGAGGGCGCCGCCGGGGCCACCGCGGCCTACACACTCGGCCTTGAAATCGGCATAGGCATATGCACATGCATCGTGCAAATGTTACCACGGCACCAACTAATCGGTACGGACCATTACCGATCCTGGCGCGATATCGCGGCCGGCCTACCGGGCTTTGACGACCGCGCCGCCGTATGCGGCGGTCCTTGTCCTGGGCCGACCGGTCCGACCAGCGACTGCACCAAGATCAAAGGAGTTCGCGGCGGCCCTGGACGGTTGAGGAGCGGTGGGTCTCATCCGGCCGACATGACAGATCGTCGATTGTTTATTCCGGAACCTGGTTCGGCTCTGGGTAGCATCGGGCGAAAAGTTGGCGGGAAGGAAAGGGCGGTCCTGAGACGGACCGTCCTGAAGAAGAGCGTGCCGTCGTCGGCGTGTATGCCGACGCGCCAGTCCGTCATTCCCTGCCACAAAAGTCGGCCAGTGATGCGATGCGGAGACCCAGAATGCGGCTTGCGCAAACGTTGGCACATGTCATGGAACGCTACGCGGACCGGCCCGCCGTCGGCGAGCGCGCAAAGGAATTCACACGGGACCCGGACACGGGCCGCGTTTCGCTCCGTCTGCTGCCACGATACGAGACGACCAGCTTCAGCGAACTGTGGGACCGTGTCCGTGCGGTGGCGAATGAATGGCACCACAATCCGGCACATGCGTTGAGCGCGGGTGAGCGGGTCGCCATCCTCGGTTTCGCAAGCCGTGACTACGCGACGGTCGATCTGGCCTGCGCCCATCTCGGCGCGGTCAGCGTACCGCTCCAGACCAGCTCTCCGGTCTCTCAACTGGAGTCGATCGTCAGCGAGACGGAGCCGTTCACGGTCGCCGCGAGCATTGAACGTCTTGATGTCGCGGTCGAATTGATACTGCGGAATTCTTCGGCCCGGCGCCTGGTGGTCTTCGACTACCATCCGGAAGTCAGCGATCAGCTTGAGACTTTTATATCCGCCCGCGATCGTCTGGCACAGGCCGGCCGCGATGTGGTCATCGAGTCCTTGTCCGAGATTCTCGAACGAGGATCCACGCTGCCCAGAGCACCCTTGTTCACGGCCGGCGACGATGAAGATCCACTGGCCATGCTCATCTATACATCGGGAAGTACCGGGACGCCGAAGGGCGCCATGTACACCGAGCGGCTGACGAGTGCGATGTGGGGCGGCGCCTGGTCGAAGCTGTTCTCCGACACGCATGCGATCAACATCAATTACATGCCGATGAGCCATGTCGCCGGCCACTCCTCACTGAAGAACACGCTGGCGCGCGGCGGGATCAGCTACTTCACGGCGAGCAGCGATCTGTCGACCTTCTTCGAGGACATCGCGCTGGCGCGTCCTACGGAACTGTCGCTGGTGCCGCGTGTATGCGAAATGCTTTTCCAAAAGTACCAGAGCGAACTCGACCGGCGGGCGACGGACGGTGTCGACCGGAATACCATCGAGTCCGAAGTCAAGGCGGATATGCGCAAGAACATCCTCGGCGGCCGACTCACCTGGGCCAGTTGCGGTTCCGCGCCGCTGTCCGCCGAACTGCGCGCGTTCGTGGAGTCCTTGCTGGATTTCAAGCTGCATATCATCTACGGCTCCACGGAGGCCGCGGCCATCTCGGTCGAGAATAAGCTGCTGCGCCCGCCGGTGATCGATTACAAGCTTGTTGATGTGCCTGAGCTCGGCTACTACCGGACTGACTCTCCTCATCCGCGAGGAGAGCTTCTGCTGAAGACGGAAGCCATCATTCCCGGGTACTACAAACAGCCCGAGCTGACGACAGAGATCATGGATGAGGACGGCTTCTACAAGACGGGTGACATCGTCGCGGAGCTCGGGCCGGACGAGCTGATCATCCTGAACCGCCGCAAGAGCGTCCTCAAGCTGTCGCAGGGCGAGTTCGTGGCGACCTCGCGTCTGGAAGCCATCCTCGCCGTCAGTCCGCTGGTCCGGCAGATCTTCGTCTACGGCAACAGCGAACGGTCCTACCTGCTCGCCGTGGTCGTGCCGACTCCGGACGCTCTTGAGCAGTTCGGTCATCGGACGGAGACCCTGAAGCAGCTTCTCAGCGAGTCCTTCCAGGAGATCGCGAAAGAGGCGGAGCTCAACTCCTATGAGATTCCGCGTGACTTCCTGATCGAGACCGAGCCCTTCAGCCAGGCGAACGGCTTGCTCTCGGACCATCGAAAGCTGCTGTGGCCTCAGCTTCTGGACCGGTACGGCAAACGCCTCGAAGAGCTGTATTCCGACATCACCGCACGAGAGACCAAGGAATTGCTCGAAGTGCGCCGCACGGGCAATGACGGGCCGGTGCTGGAGACAATCCAGCGGGCCACCCGGGCGCTGCTCGCAGGCTCCATGGTCGAGGTGAGCCCCACCGCACACTTCAGGGATCTGGGCGGAGACTCCCTGTCCGCGGTCTCTTTCTCCAATCTGCTCCATGACATCTTCGGAATCCGCGTTCCTGTGGACATGGTCATCAGCCCGGCGTACGACCTGCAACAGGTGGCCGACTACATCGAGGCAAAGCGTGCGAGCGGGCTGAATCAGCCCAGCTTCGCTTCGGTACACGGCCAGGACAGTACCGAGGTCCATGCCAAGGACCTCACTCTGGGCAAATTCATCGATCCGCGGACGATCGCCGACGCCCGGTCCCTTCCCCGTCCGGACGGACCCCCCAGGACCGTGCTGCTGACGGGCGCGAGCGGCTATCTCGGCCGCTTCCTGTGCCTGGAATGGCTGGAGAAGCTCGCTCCGACGGGCGGGAAACTGATCTGTGTAGTGCGCGGAAGAGATACGGCAGCGGCCAGAAAGCGACTGGACGAGGCGTTCAGCAGTGGCGACGCCGACCTGGTCCGCACATTCCAGGAGCTGGCCGCCGGTCATCTGGAAGTCGTGGCGGGCGATATCGCAGAGCCGCAGTTGGGACTGGACGACACGACCTGGAAGCGGCTGTCCGACGATGTGGATCTGATCGTCCATGCCGGCGCCCTGGTGAACCATGTCCTTCCGTACAACCATCTCTTCGAAGCCAATGTCGTGGGAACCGCCGAGCTCATCCGGCTGGGACTCACCAGCCGGATCAAGCCGTTCACCTATATCTCCAGCGTGGCCGTCGCCACCTCCCGCGCCGGACAGCCGGCCCTCGACGAGGACTCCGACGTACGAGTCGCCATTCCGGTCCAGCAGACCGACGAAGGCTATGCCGGAGGTTACGCGACGAGTAAGTGGGCCGGGGAAGTTCTGCTCCGGGAAGCGCACGACACATGCGGTCTTCCGGTCACCACCTTCCGGTCGAACATGATTCTCGCGCACAGCCGGTACGGCGGCCAGCTCAACGTCCCCGATCTCTTCACCCGCCTGCTGTTCAGCGTCATCGCCACCGGTATCGCGCCGTATTCCTTCTACCGCACCGACAGCGAAGGAAACCGTCAGCGGGCTCACTACGACGGCCTGCCCGTTGATTTCACCGCCGCGTCCGTCGTGGCACTGGGCGGGCAGACCACGGACGGATACCGGACCTTCAGTCTGGTGAATCCGCACGACGACGGAATATCGCTCGATGTCTTCGTCGACTGGCTGAACGACACCGGCCATCGGATCGAGCGGGTGGACGACTACGGAGACTGGCTCGCCCGGTTCGAGGCGGCCATGCGCGCACTGCCTGAAGGGCAGCGGCAGCATTCCGCACTGCCGCTCATCCACGGATTCGAGCAGCCGGAGAACGTGATCCGCGGATCCTTCATACCGTCCGGTCGATTCCGTGCCGCTGTTCAGGCGGCCAAGATCGGCCCGGCCGAGGACATTCCGCGGCTCTCGCCGTCCCTCATCAGGAAGTACGCCACCGACCTGAAGCGGCTCATGTCCGTGTGAACCGCAACACCGCAACCACCGACACGAACACCGACACCTGCCCAAGGAGAATCATGGATCAGACATCCGAGAAGTTCGAGGAGCGCTACCGCCTCGGGCAGAAGCTCGTCGAGCAGCTGGGCACCGTCGGGACCGATCCCTCCACCTTCGAACTCCTCGGCAAGGAGTGGGACTTGGTCCCCGGGACCTACGCTCCCCGCCCGGGCACCGGCACCGAGTGGTACACCGGCGCCATTCCGTACCCGTCGGGCGGCCGTTTCCTGGAGATCGGCTGCGGAGCAGGCGTCACCGCCGTCTGGGCGGCGCTGCACGGCTGTGCACAGGTGACCGCGACCGACATCACCGACACCGCGGTCGACAGCGCCGTACGCAACGCCAAACGGCATGGTGTCGAAGACCGGGTCCGCGTGCTGCGCAGCGATGTGTTCGCGCAGCTCGACCCGGACGACCGCTTCGACACGGTCTTCTGGAACTGCAGTGTCATCGAGGCGCCGCCGAACTTCGAGTTCACCCAGGACTTCGAGTGGGCGATCTTCGACCGCGGCTACACCGCCCTCGGCCGCTATCTCGCCGAGGTGCACGACTGGCTGCTGCCCGGCGGCCGCGCCCTGGTCACCTTCAACACCCTCGGTGACGCCGACCGTATCGCCCAGCTCGCCGCCGAGGCCGGCACCTCGCTGACGCTGCTGGACAGCGCCGACCGGCGGCTGGAGGGCGTGGACGTCACCTACAAGGTCTTCGAGATCACCCGGAACGGCTGACCGAGAACCGTCCGGACACCGTCAACCGGACTGGCCGGCATGCCGATGCGCGGAAGGAAGAGCGCCGAGCGCGTCGACCAGAGGTGCCAGTTCCGACTGCTCCTCCGCCTCTCGCAGCGCGCCGGCCAGTGAATCGTCGTGGGTCGGCCGCGCCCGTTCCAGCGCGGCCCGGCCTTCGGCGGTGACCTCCGTGTACACGCCTCGTCGGTCGTCGGGACAGAGATAGCGCTGGAGCAGCCCGCGCTGTTCCAGTCGGCCCACCAGCCGGGTGGTGGCCGACTGGCTCAGCACCACGGCCCTGGAGAGCTGATTCATCCTCAGGCAGGAGCCGCCCTCCCGGGAGAGCACGTCGAGTACGCCGTACTCACTGACCGACAGGCCGTGTTCACGTTGCAGCGCCCGTTCGAGCGCGTCCTCGATCCGCGCGTACAGAGCGGCCAGAGTGCGCCAGCCCTGCGCGCGGGCCTCGGCGGAGTCGTCACTGATCGACACGGGCACCACACCCCCCTTGCGAACGGCTGCTTGCTTGAGGCACTATCAGGCTCGTGCAATATAGCGCGTGTACAACTATCGCGGACGCTGGTTGAACGCGCTTCAGACAGTCTATTGGGAGGGGACGTGCCTAATGTCAGGCAGCTCGACTCCGAGTGAACACCGGCCGGGAGGCGACGCCTTGGCAGCGCCCGAGGCGCCGGCACCCGAGGTGCAGAAGGATCCGCTGCGTTGGTCAGCGCGATTATGGGTATCGATCCTTATCTTCAGCGGCGTGATCCTGCTCGACGGGCTCGACGTCTCGATGATCGTCGTGGCGATTCCGGAGATCCAGAGCGAGCTCGGGATGACCGCCGCCACCGGGCAGTGGCTGGTGGGCGCCTATATCCTGGCGTTCGGCAGCTTCCTGCTGCTGGGCGGCCGGGTCGCCGACCTGTTCGGCCGGCGGCGCGTCCTGGTGATCGCCATGGCCGCGTTCGCGATCGTGTCGCTGTTCGGCGCGATCGCCGATGACGCGGTCCTGCTGATCGTCTCGCGCTTCGTCAAGGGCATGGCGGCGGGCTTCGCGGCACCGGCGGCCATGTCGCTGCTGACCACGACGTTCCCCGAAGGCCCGCAGCGGAACAAGGCGTTCGGAATCTTCAATGTCTTCGAAGCCTCGGGATACTCCTCCGGGCTGCTGGTGGGCGGCCTGCTCGCAGGACTGAACTGGCGGTCCATCTTCATCCTGCCGATCCCGCTCTCCTTGCTGCTGCTGTTCGGCGCACTGCGCTTCCTGCCGCCGGATCCACCGCGCACCGAACGGCCGCGGCTCGACATCGGCGGCGCCGCGACCCTGCTCGCCGGCATGCTGCTCCTCGTCTTCACCACGGTCTCCGCGGCGGAGGTCGGCTGGAGTTCGCTGCGGACGATCGGCGGATACGCCCTGTCCGTACTGCTGCTCGCCGCTTTCGTGGTGATCGAGCGCACCGTGAAGGACCCGCTGATCCGGCTGGGCGTGTTCCGTAACCGCGGCCTGGTGACCGCCAACATCAGCATCGGCCTGCTGTACGGCGGCGCCATGGGCTTCCAGTTCCTGCTCGCCCTGTACTTGCAGGACCTGGAGGGCTGGCAGCCGTGGCAGATGGCGCTGGTGCTGCTGCCGGCGGGGCTCATGGTGGTCATCATCGGGCCCAAACTCGGCGCCTTGATGGACCGGTTCGGTGTGACCAAGGTGCTGATGGTCGGTCTCGTGGCCTTCCTTCCGTGCTACTTGCTGATGCTGCTCATCGGCCCCGAACCGAATCTGTGGTTGATTCTGCTGCCCGCCTCGGTGCTGTGGGGCGTGGGCTTCGCGCTCAGCATCGCCACACTGATGGTCGCCGGCACCAACGGCGTGTCCGACGACGAGCAGGGCCTCGCCGCCGGGCTGCTCAACAGCTCGCTCCAGGTGGGCGGTGCCTTCGGTCTCGCCGTGGTCACCGCGGCGATCCTGCCCGGTACGGAGTTGTCCATGCTCTATCCGGGACTGGTGGTCATCCTGGCCTTCGCGGTCCTGACGCTCCTGGCGCAGCTCGCACCCAAACAGAGCTGACCACAACGAAACGGTCGCCATCGTGATCACGATGGCGACCGTTTCGTTCTGTGCCGTTGGTGTGCTGTTGCTGTGCTGCCGCGCTCAGGGCCTTCGTCCGCCCAGCACCTCTGTCATGAGTGCGCCGACAAGGCGTACGCCGTCCTCGGTGAGCACCGACTCGGCGTGGAATTGGAGCGAGGCGAAGTGCGGGCCGCGCAGCGCGTGCACCTCACCGGTCTCCGGATCGCGGCTCACCTCCACGGTGCCCACACTCCCGCACTCGGCCCGGTCCTCGGCGCTGCGGGCGGCGAACGTGTTGTAGAAGCCGACCCGCTCCCGGGCCCCGAAGAGGTCGATCTCCCGCTGTACGCCCTGGTTCGGAACCTCCCTGCGGACCAGCGGGAAGCCGAGCCGCATGCTGAGCACCTGGTGGCTCAGACACACCGCGAGGAACAGCCGCCGCTCTTCGAGCAGTGTGCCGATCGTGGACCGCAGATGGGCGATCTTCGGGTGGCCGGTCTCACGCGGATCCCCGGGCCCCGGGCCCATGATGACGAGATCGTAACCGTCCAGGGTGTACGGCTCGTCAAAGCGACGGACCGTCACCGTCAGCCCCATGGAACGGAGTTGGTGGCCGATCATCGAGGTGAAGGTGTCCTCGGCGTCCACGACGAGCACGCGGCGGCCCGCCAGCACCGGCTCGGGCCGGAGCCGCGCCGCGTCCTCCGCCAGCCAGAAGCCGGCGATGGTCGCGTTGCGCCGCTCCAGGGCGGCCCGTACGTTCGGATGCTCACCGAACCGTACGGGACCGTCCGCTTCCAGGGCCGCGAGCAGTCCGGCCGCCTTCGCCCGGGTCTCGTAGACCTCGGAGGCGGGATCGGAGTGGCGTACGAGCGTGGCGCCCACACCGATCCGTACCCGTCCGCCGCTGTCGATGTCGGCGGTTCGGATGAGAATGGACGAGTCCAGTGTGGAGCCGCCGTGTGCGTCACGGCCGATGAGGGCCACCACTCCGCTGTAGTAACCACGGCCCTGCGGCTCGTACTTGTTGATGACCCGGCAGGCGCTCTCCAGCGGGCTCCCGGTGACCGTCGGCGCGAACATCGTCTCGTGCAGGATCTCGCGCGGATCACGGGTGCTGCGTCCCTCGATGAAGTACTCGGTGTGCGCGAGCCGGGCCATCTCCTTGAGATAAGGGCCCACCACCCGGCCGCCGGAGTCGCAGATCCGGGCCATCATTTTGAGTTCCTCGTCGACGACCATATACAGCTCGTCGGCTTCCTTGCGGTCGGCGAGGAAGTCCATCACCTCCGGCAGCGTGGGCCCGGACGGCGGATAACGGTAGGTGCCGCTGATGGGATTCATGACGGCGTTGCCGCCGGAGAGGCTGATGTGCCGCTCGGGTGTGGCGCCGACGAAGGTACGGGTGCCGGTGTGGGCGATGAACGTCCAGTAGGCGCCCGACTCCCCTCGCATGAGGCGCCGGAAGAACGACAGCGCGCTGTGCGGTGTGTAGCCGGTGATGTCGGCGACGAACGAGCGCTTGATGACGAAGTTCGCGCCCTCGCCCTCACCGATCTCGTCGGCGATGACACTGCGGACCGTATCGGCGTAAGTGTCGTCGTCCACGTCGAAGTGGCCGTCGGCCAGGGCGATCGGTACGTCCGGAAGCCGCCGCAGCGCATCGGCCACCGACAGCAGGCCCTGGCCGGTGACGGTCATCGCGATCAGCGGCTCACCGTCGTCGTCGCAGGTGAAGCCGCGCTCGGCGATCTGCCGGTAGGGAACGATCGCCAGCACGTCGTGACGAGGGCCGCCGGTGTGCGGGAACTCCTCGGGTACGGGAAGGTCCGCCAGCGTCTTCGGCGTCGAGATCTCACCGACCAGGACATCCAGCGCTCCCGGTCCGGTCGCCTCCGGGCGGTGGAGCAGAGCGAAGGCGGGAGGCCTCGGCGCCAGCACCTGGTCGAGGAGATCCGCGGCCACCGGCACCGCTGCCCTGTCGGTTTTTTCGGTCCCGGTCATGCGCCGGCCTCGTGTGCGCCGAGGACGGCCAGGCTGGTGGACCTGTCGAGTTGGGCGAGGATCCCGTCCGTGGTGGCGACCACGGCGCAGCGCTGTGCCGCGTATTCGACGGCCAGCCGGTGGTACTCCTCGGAGAAGTCCGCGACGGCGTCGGCCACCAGGAAGGGCTGGATGTCGTTGGTGAACGCCTCGACCGCGCTCATCAGCACACCGACATGGGCGTACACACCGCAGATGACGAGCTGATCGCGCTCGCGCTCACGCATCCATTCGAGCAGACCGGAATGGAAGAAGGCGCTGTAGCGCCATTTGGTGAACACACCGTCTTCCGGCGCCGGGGCCAGCGGCTCGACAACCTGCCGGTCCGCCGGGTCCACCCGCATGCCCGGTCCCCAGAAGTCCTTGAGCAGGCCGCGTTGTTCGTCGGTCATACCGCCGGGCTGCGCCGTGTACGCCACGGGCATGCCCAGCGCGACGGCGCGCTCGCGGAGCAGGACGGCGTTCCGTACGAGCTGATCGCGGACGGTCCCGGGGAGCGGCCGTAAGAAGTAGCGCTGCATGTCGTGCACGAGCAGCACCGCGCGGTCCGGATCCACGGTCCACTGAGCGGTGTTGCCGGGCAAGTCGCCCGCTGCCGGCATCGGATACGGCTCGATCGGGGGTATCCCCGCCATGACCTTC
>NZ_FMDK01000658.1 GCF_900091995.1 Streptomyces sp. MnatMP-M17 | reverse complement strand
GCCGGTGGTGGCGCCCGAGCAGCCGGAGGCCGAGGCGGCGCCCAAGCCGCGCCGTCGCCGTACGCGGGCCGCCAAGCCCGCCGCGGAAGCGACCATAGCGGTCGAGACGGTCGAGGCCCCCGTGGCGGTGGCCGCCAGCACCGTCAGCACCGTCAACAGCGCTGACACCGCCGTAGCCGTCGCCGAGACCAAGCCGCGCAGACGGACCCGGGTCGCCAAGCCCGCCGCCGCCGAGGCAGTCGTCACGGCGGAGACGGTGGCGGTGGCCGACCCGGCCGAGGCCTCAGCAGCGGAGTCCAAGCCCCGTCGGCGTACGCGCGTCGCCAAGCCCGTCGCCGAGGCGGCGGACACGGTTGAGACGGGCGACGGGACACCGGAGGGAGACGCGGTGCCCAAGCCGCGCCGCCGCCGTACCCGTACGACGACCACCACGACCACCACCACCGTGGCCAAGACCGAGAGCTGACCCACGGACTTCGCCGATGGCCCGACGCCCCAGGGTGCCGGGCCATCGGCGTACCGCCAGGGCCTAATCTCGTCGCATGAGTCGGCCGTCCAGCTTTGTCCCGCCCTCCTGCGCCCGTGCCCGTAGCCTGTCGACCCGGCGCGGCCGGTTCGCCGTGCTCGACGGCAGGCCCACGGGTGAGCCCCAGGGAACCGTGCTTCTGCTGCCCGGGTACACCGGCAGCAAGGAGGACTTCATCGCACTGCTCGAACCGTTCGCCGAGGCGGGCTATCGCGCCCTCGCCGTGGACGGCCGCGGACAGTACGAGACCGACGGACCGGACACTCCGGAGGCCTACGCACAGGGCGAGCTGGCCGCCGATGTACTGGCGCAGGCCGAGGCGATCGGCACCCCCGTCCATCTGCTCGGACACTCGCTCGGCGGGCAGATCGCCCGCGCCGCCGTGCTGCTGGACCGGAATCCGTTCCTCTCGCTGACCTTGATGTCCTCGGGGCCCGCGCAGGTCGCGCCGGCCCAGCAGGAGCGGGTGAAGATGCTCAGCGACGCGCTCGCGACCATGACCATGGCCCAGGTCTGGGAGGCCATGCGCATGATGGACACACCCGCCGTCGACGACGACGTGACTCCGGTCGACGGTGACGATCTGCGCCGGCGCTGGCTGCGGACCAATCCGGCGCAGCTCATCGCCACCGGACGGCAGCTCTCCGTGGAGCCCGACCGGGTGGACGAGCTGGCCGCCGTACAGCCGCTGCCCAAGCATGTGGTGTCCGGCGAGCGCGACGACACCTGGCCGCTGCCGCTGCTCGACGCGATGGCGGAGCGGCTCAAGGCGCGCAGGAGCGTGATCGAGGGTGCGCAGCACTCGCCCAACACCGACCGGCCGCTGGAGACCGCCGCCGCGCTGACGGACTTCTGGGACGGCCACTACTGAGAGCTGAGAGCGGTAACGCTCTTGTCCGGTCGGTACCGCGACGATCAGTGGTCGGTACCGCGATGGTCAGTACTGCGACTGGAGGTGCTGCCAGAAGCCGTCCCGCAGCGACCGCCGCAGTATCGCGTGGCCTCGTAGCGACCGCTGGAGCAGCCTCTCCGCCTCGATCAGCAGATCCTGGTCCACCGGGCCCGGCAGATACGGATGGCCCGGCAGCAGCTCGCCCATCGCGTCCCGGCCGCGCTCCGCCAGCCAGGTCGCGGCGATCTGCGCGCCGATGAAGCGCACCTGGTCCCGGGAGGGCGGCGGCTCGCCCTCGTGCTCGTACGTCGTGACCGGGCGCCGGGTGACATACGGCTTGCAGAACTCCAGGTCGAAGGTGCGCTGGCTGTCGACCTCCCACAGCAGCGGCTCGGCCTGGTTGCGTCCCTCGCCGGCCTCTATGCCCCAGAGATGGACCCGAGCGCCGTAGCCCTGCGCCGCCTCGACCGCGGACACCAGGTCCTCGTCACCGCCGACCAGGGCCGCGTCGCTGATCGCGCGGTGCCGGGCGAGCGATTCGAGATCCGTACGGATCAGGGAGTCGACGCCCTTCTGCTGGTTGTTGGCGTTGAGATTGCCGAGCCTGACCTTGACGTCGGGCAGCTCCGCGATGGACTGCTGCTCGGGCGTGTGGATCCGCCGCCGGGCGCCGTCGTACCAGTAGACACGGAGCAGTCTGCTGTCCGCGAAGATGATCCGGGCCTTGTCGATGAAGGCCTCGATCAGGCCCTCGGCGTCGAGATCAAAGGCCCGTCGGTCTTCGGTGCCCGCTACAAGCAACCCGGCCGCAGCATAGACGTAACCGGCGTCCACGAAGATGGCATGCGTGGACGGGGTCTTGGCGACCTCGGCGAGCATGCGCTGGAGCAGCTCGTTGGTCCGCTCAAGACGGGCGGCGATCTCGGTGATCTCACTGGTCTCGGTGATCTGTGGGTTGATCTCTGCCTCGTTCATACGCGTTTCATTTTCTGTGGACGACACCGTACCCGCCAGTAGTCAGCGTCCCAGAGAATTTCCTTAGCCTAGGGAATATTTGCAGAGGGCAACCCGTTGAAGCTACACGTAACAGCGTTCGCGTAACGACCGACGGATGTCCCGTCACCCACAGTTCTCCAGCAGGAGGATCAGACGAAGGGAGAAGCCTGTGCGCTTCGAAATCATGCGACTCGACGATGTCGACGGCACCGCCGTGGACAGCACCGTCGTGGACGCCGCCTCCGTCAACCGCATCGTGCAGCAAGCCGCCGCGATGGGCCAGCGGATCTATATCCGTCCGGCCGAAGACTCGGCCTCATAACCGCTCACCTCACCACTGTTCGCCTCACCGCACCGCAGACGAAGCGCCTCTGTACGGATCACTCGTACGGAGGCGCTGCCTGTGTGCGGAGCCTGCGGAGCCGTGCCGGAGGACGGGCGCCCGGGTCAGGTGTCCCGGGTCAGGCGCCTTGTACGACCTGGGTCACGCCGTTGATGATCTGCTGCACGGCGATCGCCGAGAGCATCATCCCGGCCAGCCGTGTCACCAGCACCACACCTCCGTCCCTGATCAGCCGGATGATCACCAGCGAGTAGCGCATCGTCAGCCACAGCACGCCGTGCATCGCGACGATCGCGGCCCAGACCGAGAGCTGCGCCGCCGCGCCGTCGGCATGCTGCACGGCGAGGATGACGGACACGATCGCGCCGGGCCCGGCCAGCAGCGGCATGCCGAGCGGTACGAGCGCCACATTGACGTCCTTGGTCTGCTTCGGCTCATCGTTCTTGCCGGTGAGCAGATCGAGCGCGATGAGAAGCAGAAGCAGCCCGCCGGCGATCATCAGCGCCGGTACGGAGACATGGAGATAGTCCAGGATCCGCTGGCCCAGAATCCCGAAGACGGTGATCACGCCGAAGGCGACGGCCACCGCCTGCCAGGCCATGGCGCGCTGGACCTTGGCGGGACGTCCCGAGGTGAGGGCGAGGAATATGGGCGTGATCCCGGGCGGATCCATGATCACGAAGAGAGTCAGAAAGAGAGATCCGAAAACGGCGACATCGAACACGGTGAAGGCCTTGCGGGAAGAGTGGGCGGAGCGAGCGAGGACAGCGAGCGAGGAAGAGGAAGGGCCGCGACGCGCGGCGAAGTGGCCCGTACGAGCGGGCTGTTACGTACGGGCCCGAGGCGACGGCGCCCGAGGCGGGCTGAGGGCCGGGCACTCAGGTCCGGTCAGGCACGCGCTGCCTAGGCCCGTCCGCCCGCGCCCGGTACCGGGAACGCGCCGGACGCGCGCCGGGTGATCTCGCCGTAGATCTCCGGATCGGTCGTGCACGCGCCGAGTGCCACGGACTTCCGGCTGCCGTGGTAGTCGCTGGAGCCGGTGACCAGCAGCCCGAGCTCGGCGGCCTGGTCGCGCAGCCGGGCCCGCGTCGGTGCGTCGTGGTCGATGTGGTCGACCTCGATACCGTCGAGACCGGCCGCGGCGAACCGCGCGACCGCGGAGTCCGGCACGACCTCGCCGCGCTTGACGGCCTGCGGATGCGCGAAGACGGTGACTCCGCCGGCGGCCTTGACCAGGCGGATCGCCTCGAACGGATCGAGTTCGTGCTTCTCGGCGTAGGCGCGTCCGCCATTGGCCAGCCACTCGGGCGTGAAGGCGTCGGACACCGTCTCGACGACACCGAGTTCGACCAGGGCCGTGGCGATGTGCGGACGTCCGAGGGAGGCGTCGCCCGCGATCCGGGCCACCTGCTCCCAGGTGATCGGAACGCCCAGCTCCTGGAGCTTGCCGACCATCGTCCGCGCCCTGGGCACCCGGTCGTCCCGTACCAGCTCGCGCTCGCGCAGCAGTTCGGGCTCGTCCGGGTCGAAGAGATAGGCGAGCATGTGCAGGCTGATGCCGTCGAGCCGGCAGGACAGCTCGGCGCCGGTCACCAGCGTGAGGTCACGGTCGAGATCCGCGAGCGCGGCGATCGCCTCGGCGTGGCCGCGCGTGGAGTCGTGGTCGGTCAGGGCGACGACATCGAGCCCGGCGGCAGCCGCGTTACGGACCAGCTCGGCCGGAGTGTCCGTACCGTCCGAGGCCGTGGAGTGGGTGTGCAGATCGATGCGCACGACGCGTACTCCGGGAGCTCGGGGCGGACAAGGGACGGACCGGGGACACTCAGGAACGGGGACGCTCAAGGATAACGGGAGATTCGAACAGCCCGGACGCCCACGGTCCGGCCCGGAAGGCGACGGTCCTGGAACGGAACCGGGCGGTCAGGACATCCGATGGTCCTGGCATACGGCGTTCTGGCCTGCGACGGTCAGGACAGCAGTCGCGGCGACAGCGCGCCGCACGGCAGCAGTTCCACCTCGGCGCCCGCGTCCCGCAGATCGGTCAGCACCAGTTCGTCGTAGAGCAGCAGTCCCGACTGCTCGGGCCAGACGATCGCCCAGAGCCACAGTCCGAGCGCCTCGCCCGCGAAGACCGCCCGGTCGTCCGGCGCTTGGGCGACATGCCACAGCGGTGTGGGCCGGCCCGCGGCGAGCAACTTGGCCTGCGGAGGCTTGTCGACCCCGATGTGCGGCCCGGGATCGGGTCCGTCGATCCCGGCGTACCGGGCTCCCAGCCCGACTCCCAGCTCCTCCGCGACCAGCAGCAGCTCGCCCATGCCGCCGAGCGGGCCAGGACCCGAGCAGGCTACGGCGGTGGCACGGCCTCCGCTGCGGTCGTCGCCCGCGTACGCCACTCCGGTGTAGAGCCAGCCGACGGGCAGCGGCCAGGGCATCCAGACCGGCACCTGGGCGCGGTGCACCACGACACCGAGGGCCTCGACGCTGGGCGGTATCACAGGCTGGAGCGGATGCACGGTGCCGTGCACATCACACTGCCAGGAGTCGGCGAAAAGACCGGGCGCCCTGACCCGGCCACCGCACTTCGGGCAACTGGGTTCGCCCCTCATAGCGCCCCACGGTCCTCCCCGGCCGACGCCGCGTCAAGGACGATCACCCTTCCGGCGGGAGTCGCCCGGGAACTGAGCGGAACTGAACAACCGCGTTCCGCCGTGGACCGGTCCGCAGGGAGTCCGCCGGGATCGGTCCGGCGCTGCCGGCGATCAGTCCGATCAGTCCAGGGATGTGGAGCGGCGCAGCGGATCGCGCAGATCCGTGCCGTTGGCCAGCCAGCGCTCCTGAAGCTCCTGCGCGCCTCTGACCCGTTTCCACGCCGCCTCGTTCGGTGTCATCGGCAGCAGCGGCAGAAAACGTACCGGCTCCAGCGGAGCGTCCAGTTCCAGGTCCGGCACCAGTCCGCCGGACTCTCCCACCAGCACCGACTGGAACGGCGCTCCCGGCCAAAGCGGCGCACCGAGGTCCAGCGAGCCGCCCGAGGCCACGACCACGCCCTCGACCTGCGGAGACGCGGCGAGTGTGGCCAGCGGACGCAGCACCTGGTCGGTCTCGGCGAGCCCTGCCCGTACGGTGATGATCAGCTCCGCCCTGGGCCCTTTCACCGTATCGGCGAGCAGCGCCGACGGATCCGCCATCGGCTGTGCCGACATCCCGAGCGTGACATACCTCACCACCGCGTCCGGGCCGCTCGCGGAGCCGCCGTCCCACACGGAACCGGCATCCGGAGAACCGCCGTCCGGAGAACCGCTCCGGGAGTCCTGGGTCCGGGAGTCCTGGAAGCGCAGCACCTCGATACGGTCCGTCCCCAGGAAGGTCACCGAGGCCCGCGCGTCCGGTTCGCCCAGCGCCGTGCGCAGCCTGGCCTCCACCAGAGCAAGAATTTCTCCCATACGGCGAGCATAGATCGCATATGAATCGGGCAGAGGAAGGGATTGACGTCTGTCTGCTGATAGTCTTGGCCGCTGGTCGGGACAGCGTGCGGAAGCGTCGCTCTCCAGTCCCGACATCACGTCATCCCCCACGGGGGACCGGCCGGAGGAGGTGGGGCTGCGGTGGATCGAAGTCACCCGGCCAGTACCAGCCGCTCTTCCGCCCCGCTCCTGTCCCGGTGACCCGGGTCCCGGGGATCTGAGGCCTCAGCCCGTCCGGGCACGGCACTTCGCACGACGGAAGAGCACTCCTTTCTTCTCTGTGTTTTCCGCCTGTCTGTAGCGAACGCCGTCACCGCGACCTCGCGGTGCCGCCCGCTTTGCGGACGTACGCACCACGTCCCCATTCCGGGCTGTGCCACCTCGCCGACGGCCTCTCCGTGAAGGAGCCCGCCATGTCGATGATCCGAGACCTGCGCGCAGTGGTCCGCCCGGCCCTGCGCAAGAGCACCGCCGCCTACAGCAAGTACGACTCGTACGACGCCACCCGTGATCCGTCCGCGTCGAGCGCGGTGGTCGACTGCGCGGTCTACCGCAAGGGCCGGCGGGTGATGGAGGACCCGTGTGTCACGCCTCATGAGGCGATGCTGCGGGTACGGGACGGCGGCGGCTTCGCCTGGATCGGCCTCCATGAGCCGACCGAGGAGGAATTCGCCGGTATCGCGGCCGAGTTCGGGCTCCACCCGCTCGCGGTCGAGGACGCGGTGCACGCGCATCAGCGGCCCAAGCTGGAGCGGTACGACGACACCTTGTTCACGGTCTTCAAGACCATCCACTATGTCGAGCACACCGAACTGACCGCGACCAGCGAGGTCGTGGAGACCGGTGAGGTCATGTGCTTCACCGGACGGGACTTCGTCATCACCGTCCGGCACGGCGGCAAGGGCTCACTGCGCGCCCTGCGCCACCGTCTGGAGGAGGACGAGGAGTTGCTCGCCAAAGGGCCCTCGGCCGTGCTGCACTCCATCGCCGACCATGTGGTCGACGGATATATCGCGGTGGCTGCGGCCGTGCAGGACGACATCGACGAGGTCGAGATCGATGTCTTCTCCGCGCCCGCGAAGGGCAGTCCGCGCGGCTCCGACGCCGGGCGGATCTATCAGCTCAAGCGCGAGGTACTGGAGTTCAAGCGGGCCGCCTCTCCGCTGCTGCGGCCGATGCAGCTCCTGAGCGAGCGGCCGATGCGGCTGGTGGACCCGGACATCCAGAAGTACTTCCGCGATGTCGCCGACCATCTCGCGCAGGTGCACGAGCAGGTCATCGGCTTCGACGAACTGCTGAACTCGATCCTCCAGGCGAATCTGGCGCAGGCGACCGTCGCGCAGAACGAGGACATGCGCAAGATCACATCCTGGGCGGCCATCATCGCCGTCCCGACGGCCATCTGCGGGATCTACGGCATGAACTTCGATCACATGCCGGAGCTGCACTGGAAGTTCGGTTATCCGATGGTGCTCGGCGCGATCGCGGTCGTCTGTGTGACGATCCATCGCACGCTCAAGCGCAACGGCTGGCTCTGACCTCGGTCCGGGCGGTGTACCAGGTCCTGTCCGGACGGTGTACGGCCGGGTGTCCGAGGCGGCCGTTAAGCTGCGTGGCATGACAGATCCGCAGCTCGGCCAGGCGCTCGGCCAGGCGCTTGTCGAGGAGGCCACCAAGAAGTCCGCCCTCATCTGGGTGCGGGGCCCAGGTCCCGGCCGCGCGCTGTGGCACATCTGGCATAAAGGCGCCACCTATCTGGTCGGCGACGGTCCCGGGGAGCAGCCGCTGCCGGGGCTCGCCGACGGCTCCACCGCCGAGGTGACCGTACGCAGCAAGGACAAGGGCGGCCGGCTGGTCGTCTGGACCGCGGCCGTGGCCGAACTTCCTCCGCACTCGGCGGACTGGGAGACGGCCGTCGCCGAGCTCAAGGGCAAGCGGCTCAACGCGCCGGACGCGGAGGAGATGCCGGAGCGCTGGGCGCGTGAGTGCCGGGTGCTGCGGCTGACGCCTCAGGACATGACCACCGACCTGCCGTCGGACTCACAGGCCGCCGTGCCGCTGCCGACGGTGGCGACAACTCGTCAGCCCGCGCCGGCCTCACTCGGGCGGCTGCTTCTGAGGAGATCCCGCCCGTCCGGCGACTGAGGACCACGACCAAGGACAGACGACAGCCGGACGGTCGCGACGGACGGCCCGGCCCGCTCCCGTGCCGCCCTGTCCCGGGCCGGCCGTCACTGGTCCTCGGCCTTCGGCAGACGGCTGCCGTAGTCGACGGTCTCGCTCTTCGCCGGTGCCTCCAGCACGAAGTCCTTGCCCCAGTCGGAGAGCGTGACCGTGCCGGCGCCGCCCGCGCGTACCAGTTGCAGCGGATACGGCACGCCCTCCAGCGAGACGTCCAGCGTCCCGCCGTCGCCCTCGCCGCCGTTGACCTTGACGGTCCGCAGACCGCCGATCCGGTCGCGGTCGCCCTTGGTCAGCTTGCCGTGCAGCGTCAGTATCCCGTCGAGCAGCACATTCTTGTCCGTGAAGCCGCTGAGCTGCTTGTACGACGGATCGTCCTCCGGGACCTTCACATACTTGTCCTGGAGCTTGTCCGCGACCGCGGAATCTGCCTCGCTGGGCGCTGCGCTCGCGCTGTCGCCGCCACCGTCGTCGCTGTTGTCCGCATGGCTCCAGAAGCCGGCGTCGGCCTTCAGATACAGCTCGTCCTCGATCCGCAGGAGCTGGAAGGTGCTGTCCTTCGAGATGACCGAACCGATGCCGCCGTCCGCCTTGAGCTGCATATTGAGTTTGTAGGTCTCGCCGTTGCTCACCAGCGAGCCGGAGAGCCGGACCGCGCTCGCGCCGTCCGCCGCCGACTGCGCCTTTCTCTCGATCTCGGTGGCGGTGAGCTTCCCGACACCGTTCGTTCCCTTGTCCGGATCCTCACCGCACGCCGTCAGTACGGCGGCCAGCCCCACGCAGAGCGCGACGGGGAGTGCGGTCCGGCGGACACGGCCGGACGACAGGAGAAGGGACACAGACACACTGCCTCTCATACGCGGTGGCGGCTGGCAGACCGCAGCGTACCCGGGCTGTCCGCACCGCTCGACAGAGAGCCGTACCGACGCCGTGCGCACGCCGTACGGACCGTTCCACCAGGGCGTACCGCACCGGTACGGGCTAGCCTGAACCCGTTATCACGCTGGATAGAAGGACATTCAGGGACAAGCGCTCAGGGACAAGGAGGCGCGCGCGATGGCCGCTGGCGCTCCTCGGATCTTCGTCTCGCATCTGGCCGGTGCGCCGGTCTTCGATCCCAGCGGCGACCAGGTGGGCCGGGTCCGCGATCTGGTGGCGATGCTGCGGGTCGGCCGCCGGCCGCCGCGGCTGCTCGGTCTGGTCGTCGAGGCGCTCACCCGGCGCCGGATCTTCCTGCCCATGACACGTGTGACCGGTATCGAGTCGGGCCAGGTGATCACCACCGGCGTGCTGAACGTACGGCGCTTCGAGCAGCGCCCTACGGAGCGTCTGGTCCTCGGCGAGCTGCTGGACCGGCGGGTGCGGCTGGTGGAGAGCGGCGAGGAGGTGACGGTCCTCGATGTGGCGGTCCGCCAGCTCCCGGCCCGCCGCGACTGGGAGATCGACAAGGTCTATGTACGGCGCGGCAGGAAGGGCGGCGCGCTGCGGAGGCGCGGAGAGGCGCTGACGGTCGAGTGGTCGGCGGTCACCGGTTTCTCGCTGGAGGAGGAAGGGCAGGGCGCGGAGAATCTCGTCGCCACCTTCGAGCGGCTGCGCCCGGCCGATCTCGCCAACGCGATGCACCACCTCACACCGAAGCGGCGGGCCGAGGTGGCCGCGGCGCTGGACGACGACCGGCTCGCGGATGTGATGGAGGAGCTGCCCGAGGACGACCAGGTGGAGATCCTCGGCAAGCTGGAGGAGGAGCGCGCGGCCGATGTGCTGGAGGCGATGGATCCGGACGACGCGGCCGATCTGCTCTCCGAGCTGCCCGAGGCGGACAAGGAGCGGCTGCTGACGCTGATGCGGCCGGACGACGCGGCGGACGTCCGGCGGCTGATGTCGTACGAGGAGCGGACCGCGGGCGGTCTGATGACGACCGATCCGATCGTGCTGCGGCCGGACGCGACGGTCGCCGACGCGCTGGCCCGGGTACGGCAGCAGGATCTCTCGCCCTCGCTCGCCGCACAGGTCTATGTGTGCCGGCCGCCGGACGAGACACCGACGGGCAGATATCTGGGTACGGTCCACTTCCAGCGGCTGCTGCGGGAGCCGCCGTACACCCTGGTCAGCTCGATCGTGGACAGCGATCTGCCGCCGCTGCACCCGGAGACTCCGCTCTCCTCGATCACCAGCTTCCTCGCCGCGTACAACATGGTCTCGGCGCCCGTGGTGGACGACGGCGGCTCGCTGCTCGGCGCGGTGACCGTCGACGACGTACTCGACCACATGCTGCCGGACGACTGGCGCGAGACGGACTACCACGGCCTGGAGGAGGAGGCGGTGGGCCGTGGTGAGTGACCACCGTATGGACAGGGACGGCGGCCGGGAGCGCGCGCGGGCCATGCCCGGCATGGGATCGACGGCACTGACACGCGGCGGCCGGAACCGTCTCGACCAGCCGCTGCCCCCGCGCCGCAAGCTGCTGCCCGAATACGATCCCGAGGCCTTCGGAGTGCTCTCGGAGCGGATCGCCCGCTTTCTGGGCACGGGCCGCTTCATCGTCTGGATGACGCTGATCATCGCCATGTGGCTCGTCTGGAACGTCACCGCGCCGGTGTGGCTGCGCTGGGACCCGTATCCGTTCATCTTCCTGACGCTGATGCTGTCCCTCCAGGCCTCGTACGCCGCGCCGTTGATCCTGCTGGCGCAGAACCGCCAGGACGACCGGGACCGGGTCACCCATGAGCAGGAGCGCAAGCAGAACGAGCGCTCCATCGCGGACACGGAGTATCTGACCCGGGAGATCGCGGCGCTGCGGATGGGCCTCGGCGAGGTCGCCACACGCGACTGGATCCGGTCCGAACTCCAGGATCTGGTGCGGGACATGGTGGAACACCGGGTGGTGTTCCCGGCCGAGACCGTCCATGGCCGCGAGGACTCCGACCACTGACGGACACTGCCAGACAGCTGCCGGCCTTTCCCGTGGCGGCGCCGGGCGCCGTACCATCTGGGTATGGCTACCGACACGTACGGAACCGCCGTCCCCGCGGAGGACGCGGTGCGCGCCGCGCTGGCGACGGTGAACGACCCCGAGATCCACCGGCCCATCACCGATCTCGGGATGGTCAAATCCGTGGAGATCGGCGCGGACGGCGCGGTGGCTGTCACGGTGTATCTCACGGTGTCCGGCTGCCCGATGCGCGACACGATCACCCGCAGCGTCACGGAGGCGGTCGCCCGGGTCGAGGGCGTGACCCGGGTCGACGTCACGCTGGATGTGATGAGCGACGAGCAGCGGCGTGAGCTGACGGCGTCGCTGCGCGGCGGCACCGCCGAGCGTGAGGTGCCGTTCGCCAAGCCCGGCTCGCTGACCAGGGTGTACGCGGTGGCGTCGGGCAAGGGCGGCGTCGGCAAGTCCTCGGTGACGGTCAATCTGGCCGCGGCGATGGCGGCCGACGGGCTGAAGGTCGGAGTGGTCGACGCGGACATCTACGGCCACAGTGTGCCGCGGATGCTCGGCACCGAGGGCCGGCCCACCCAGGTCGAGAACATGATCATGCCGCCGTCGGCGAACGGTGTGAAGGTGATCTCCATCGGTATGTTCACACCGGGCAATTCGCCCGTGGTGTGGCGCGGACCGATGCTGCACCGCGCGCTCCAGCAGTTCCTCGCGGATGTGTACTGGGGCGATCTGGATGTGCTGCTGCTCGATCTGCCGCCGGGGACGGGCGATATCGCGATCTCGGTGGCGCAGCTGGTGCCGAACGCGGAGATCCTCGTGGTCACGACTCCGCAGCAGGCCGCGGCGGAGGTCGCGGAGCGGGCCGGCTCCATCGCCGTACAGACCCATCAGAAGATCGTCGGCGTGGTCGAGAACATGTCCGGTCTGCCCTGTCCGCACTGCGACGAGATGATCGATGTCTTCGGCACGGGCGGCGGCAAGGTGGTCGCAGAAGGGCTGACGAGGACGACGGGCGCCACGGTGCCGGTGCTGGGCGCGATCCCCATCGACGTACGGCTGCGGGAAGGCGGCGACGAGGGCAAGCCGATCGTGCTCTCCGATCCCGATTCGCCGGCGGCGACGGCGCTGCGCGAGATCGCGGGCAAGCTGGGCGGCAGGCAGCGCGGTCTGGCGGGCATGTCGCTGGGAATCACGCCGCGCAACAAGTTCTGAGAGCCGTGCGGGCACGCCCGTACGAGCATGAGTGACGAGCATGTGTAAGGGGCGACCGCAACGGCGGTCGCCCCTTACATGTTGCCCTGAGGTGGCTCCCTACGGGCCGTACAGGCCATACGGGAGCCCTTACGCGTCGTACGAGCGGATGTCCTCGATCACCGAGAAGCCGAGGCCGTACGCGCTCATCCCACGGCCGTACGCCCCGATGTGCACATCGCCGCTCGTCGATCCGGCCAGCACCCAGCCGGACTCGGACTCGCGGTAGTGGAAGGGCGTCGGCACTCCGTCGACCGGCAGCGAGAGCACCGACCAGGCGGGCCCCTCCAGATCGTCGGCCAGCTCGAACGCGGCTTCCGTCTGCTGGTTCAGCCAGTCGTCGCGCAGGGTGTGGTCGAGCTGCGGCGGCCAGGTCGCGGAGAGCAGGCCCGAGCCGGCCAGCCAGGCGGCCGAGGAGGCGGTGGTGGCGTCGAGATGTCCGCTGCCGTCACCGCTGCGGCGCTCGGGGCTGATGGCCACCGTGATCACCACCGCGAAGCGCTCCTGGTCCGCCGAGGCGGGATCCGGCCTTATCGACGGCTCCTCACCATGGCCGGTGGAGCCGTGCCGTACGGTGCCGTCGGCCGTGGCTCCGACCTGCATCAGCCAGCGCGGCCCGGTGAACGCGTCGTCCAGTCCGTACCACGGGAACGGAGCGCGCAGATACTCCGCGACCGTGCGGCGCGCGAGCACCGGCGCTCCGTCGACGGTGGATGAACTGGCGCTCCGCGCCTCTGTCCGGCTTGTCGTCTCCATCTGGCCGGCGCCTCCTCGATCTCTCGCGTCCGCAGCGGCCCGCCCCCGACGGGCGCCTCACTGCCGGACAGATGGAGGATAGCCACCCCGTACCGGCTCGCCGGGATTGATGGGGCTCAGGTGGCGTCTGCGTCGAAGGGCGGGCGGTCGTCCCGAGCGGGCTTCTCGCGCTTCTTGAGCAGGTCGGGAGTGCTGGAGGAACCATTCGCCGAGGCGATCGGAGCCACCGGCACGTCCGCCGCGGAGCCACTCTCATGGCCGTTCACCGCGTCGGCCACATCGGCGATCTCCTTGCGGAGATCGAAGCTGCTGCGGATCTCCTTCAGTCCCAGATCGTCGTTGTCCATGAGCTGCTTGCGGACGAACGTCTTGGGATTGAGGTCCTCGAAGTCGAAGTCCTTGAACTCCGGGCCCAGCTCGGAGCGGATGTCCTCCTTGGCGCTCTCGGAGAACTCGCGGACCTTGCGGATGAAGCGCGAGGCGTCCTGGATGACCTTGGGCAGCTTCTCCGGGCCGAACACGAGCACCGCGAGGACCACGATCGTGACCAGCTCAAGTGCGCCGATGTCATTGAACACCTTGCTGCTCCTTGTGTTCTCCATGTACGCGGACGGAGGTCAGGGCCGTCCTGGCCTGAAGTGGTCGAGGTCCGGGCCGCTCCACGGTACCTGGCGCACCTGTCCGGGCGGTACCTTCGGGTGTCCGTCAGGTGCCGTCCGCGGAGCCCAGGGCCACCGTCAAGGTCCTTTCCCGGCCGCCGCGGAGCAGTGTCAGCTCCAGCCGGTCGCCCGGGCGGTGGGCGCGGATCTTGACGATCAGCTCCTCGCCGCTGTGCACGCGCCGGCCGTCCACCTCGGTGATGACGTCTCCCGCCTGGATCCCGGCCTTGGCGCCGGGACCGCCGGAGGTCACCGCGGGACCGCCGTCGGCAGCCTTCGTACCGACCCGGGCGCCGTCGCCCGCGTACTCCATGTCGAGGCTGACACCGATCACGGGATGGGTGGCCTTGCCGGTGTTGATCAGCTCCTCGGCGACGCGCTTGCCCTGGTTGATGGGTATCGCGAAGCCGAGACCGATGGATCCCGACTGGCCGCCGTCGGGGCCCGCGCCGCTGTCCGCGGCGCGGATGGCGCTGTTGATACCGATGACCCGGGCCCGGGTGTCCACCAGAGGACCGCCGGAATTGCCGGGATTGATCGGGGCGTCGGTCTGAAGGGCGTCGACATAGCTCACATCACTGCCGTCGCCGCTCTCACCGCCCGCGGTGATCGGGCGCTCCTTGGCGCTGATGATCCCGGAAGTCACGGTGTTGGACAGGTCGAAGGGAGCGCCGATGGCCACGACCGGATCGCCGACCCGGACATTGTCGGAGTTGCCCAGCGGCAGCGGCTTGAGTCCGGAGACTCCGGTGACCTTGACGACGGCGAGGTCGTAGCCGCTGTCCTTGCCGACCAGTTCGGCCTTGGCGGTCTGGCCGCCGCTGAACGTGACGGATATCTCGCCGGAGGATCCCGCGGGCTGGACGACATGGTTGTTCGTCAGGATGTGGCCCTGCCGGTCGAGGACGAAGCCCGTGCCGGTGCCCTGTTCGTCGCTGCCGCTGACATGGAGGGTGACGACGCTGGGCAGGGCGCTGGCGGCGATGCCCGCGACACTGTCGGGCGCCCGGCCGCCGGACTCCCGTTCCGCCTGCGGGAGTTCGACGCTGGTGAAGCCGTCGTTGCGCTCGATGTACGCACCGACCGCGCCGCCCAGCACACAGCCGGCGAACGCGAGCAGGACCGCGCCCGCGACTCCGGCCCGGCGCCGCTTGGTCGGCCGCGGCTCGCCGTGGTGGGTCAGCGGC